>JANORI010000833.1:0-2457 GCA_031415235.1 Acidobacteriota bacterium
CCGATCTGATGATCTATCTGGTGATCGATCCGGCTATCCACGGAGCGCCAGCGCGAAGGGGTTCTCGAGCGCCTCGACCACCCAGCGCAGGAAACGAATCGCGTCGGCGCCGTCAATCAGCCGGTGGTCGTAGCTGAGAGAGAGCGGCAGCATCTGCCGCGGCTCGAACGCCGTGCCGTTCCACACCGGCTCGAAGCCGCCGCGCGAGATGCCGAGAATGGCCACTTCGGGCCAGTTGACGATGGGCGTGAAGGCCGTGCCGCCGATGCCGCCCAGATTCGAGATCGACATCGACCCGCCCGACATGTCGTCGAGCGAGAGCTTGCGGGCCTTGGCCTTGTCGGCCAGTTGTTGAATCTCGACCGAGATCTGAATGAGGTTCTTCTGGTCGGCGTTGCGCACCACCGGCACGAGCAAGCCGTTGTCGGTATCGACCGCGATGCCCACGTGCACGTACTTCTTGTAGACGATGGCCTCGCCAGCGGCATCTACCGAGGCGTTGAACTGCGGGAACACCTCGAGCGCGCTGGCGATGACCTTCACCGCAATGGAGGTGACCGTCAGGTTGCCGCCGGCCTTCTCCACTTCCCCGCGGTACTTCTTGCGCACCTGTTCGAGGGCCGTGATGTCGGCCTTGTCGAACTGGGTCACGTGCGGAATCGTGTTCCACGCGTGCGACAGGTGTTCGCTGGTCTTGCGGCGAATGCCGCTCATGGCCTTGCGCTCGACGGCGCCCCACTTCGAGAAGTCGGGCAACGCCACCGAGGCGCCAGATACGGTGGCCACGGCGCGCTGCCCCCCGCCACCAAGGCTCGCCATCACGGCCTTCGTGAACGCTTTCACGTCGTCTTGACTGATGCGGCCGTTAGGACCCGTGCCGGTGACCTGATGCAGGTCCACGCCGAGCTCGCGCGCCATGCGGCGCACCGACGGCGCCGCAGGCGCCACGGGGCCGGCCGAGGCACCCGACGGGAACGGACGGCCCGGCGCAAACGCCAGCACCTTGTCGCCGCGATCGGCGGCAACCTCGGCCGGGGCCGCCATCATCGCGCGATCCGTCGGCTCGTCGGTCTCGCCGGGCCGCGAGGCCATCGCCGCGGGCATGGTGACGGCCTGCGCGATCTCGTCCTGCGCGGCCGGCGCCGCGGCCGCGACAGTGCCGGCGCCCGCAGCGTCGATCACGAGCACGACCTGACCCGGCTTCACCTTGTCGCCGACCTTCACGCGCACTTCGGCCACGCGACCGGCCACCGACGAGGGCACTTCGAGCGTGGCCTTGTCGGTTTCCAGTTCGACCACCGCCTGATCCACCGCCAGCATGTCGCCCGGCTTCACGAGCACGCGCAACACGTCGCCGGCGGCCACACCATCACCCAGATTGGGGAGCTTGAACTCAGTCACGGCAGCACCTGCGCTGGCGCCCCCGTCGGGCGCCAGTCCTTAGGAAATGGCGGGATTCGCCTTGTCGGGATTGATGCCCAGATCGGTGATGGCCTGCGCGACGACCTTCGGATCGACCTGCTTGTCCTGCATCAGCGCATACAGCGTGGCCAGGGTGATGAAGCGCGCGTCCACTTCGAAGAAGTCGCGCAGCGCCGCGCGTGACTCGCTGCGGCCAAAGCCATCGGTGCCCAGGCTCTGCAGCGGCTTCGGTAGCCAGCGGTCGATCACGTCGGGCATCACCTTCAGGTAGTCGGAGGCCGCCACGAACACCCCGGGCGCACCGGCCGTCACCTGGGTCACGTAGGGCACGCGCGGCTTGGCGGTGGGATGCAGGCGGTTCCAGCGGTCGCACGCGTGGCCGTCTTTGTAGAGATTGCCGTAGCTCGTGACGCTCCAGATGTCGGCGCCCACGTTGTACTTCTCTTCGAGGATCTGCTGCGCCTTGATGGCTTCGGTCAGGATGGTGCCGCTGCCGAAGATCTGCGCGCGCAACTTCGCCTTGGGCTTGCTCGTGGGCTTTGCCACGTACATTCCCTTCAGGATGCCGTCCTTGGCGCCCGTGGGCATCGCCGGATGCGCGTACTGCTCGTTCATCACGGTGAGGTAGTAGAAGATCTGCTCTTCGTCGCCGTACATCCGCTTGATGCCGTCTTCGATGATCACGGCCAGCTCGTAGGCAAACGCCGGGTCGTAGGCCAGGCAGGTGGGCACCGGCAGCGCCAGCACGTGGCTGTTGCCGTCTTCGTGCTGCAGGCCCTCGCCGTTCAGCGTGGTGCGGCCCGAGGTGCCGCCTACGACGAAGCCGCGCATGCGCATGTCGGCGCCGGCCCACACCAGGTCGCCGACCCGCTGCAGCCCGAACATCGAATAGAAGATGTAGAACGGAATCGTGTTGATGCCGTGGCTGGCGTAGGCCGTGCCCGCCGCGATGAACGACGACATCGATCCCGCTTCGTTGATGCCCTCTTCGAGGATCTGCCCGTCTTCGGCTTCCTTGTAGTAGAGCAGCGTGTC
>JANORI010000834.1:0-3776 GCA_031415235.1 Acidobacteriota bacterium
GTCCTGCTCGCCGCGCGGATGTCGCCGCCGTCGGGGCCGTCGACCTGGACGCGTCCGTATGCGACGCCGAGGCCAACGCCAACGCCAACGCCAACGTCAACGTCAACGTCAACGTCAACGTCAACGCCAACGGCAACGTCAACGTCAACGTCAACGCCAACGCCAACGCCAACGTCACAGCCACAGCCACAGTCACAGCCGAGACCGAGACCGAGACCGCGGCTCATGGACCCACCGGCATACCGGAGCGTTCGGCCGGACGTATGCGTACTCGCGATGACGGGGCGACGCCCGAGCCGGGCCGTGCGATTGCGGCGCAGCGACACGGCCCAAGGGCGATCGCGGCCGCGGCCGTCGATGCGCGACCGGACCACACGCCGGCGGATTCTCGGAGGCCGGTCGTGGCGCCCGCCGAGAGCGGCGCTCCGACCCAGCCGGTGGCCACCGTGCTGACCCGCGCGCTTGGCAACCCGTCCGGCGACGTGGGCCGCGCCCTGGGATGGCCACCGGCGCTCGCGCGAACACCCGAGCCGTTGCCGCAACATCGGCCGCCCGAGGCGACCGCGGATGCCGTACTCGCGGTCCTTGCTGACGCGACACCGGACCCATTGGCCGGCGCCGCCCTGCGTGGCCAGCCCGCATTGTCCGCCGCGCTTCGCGCATTCCAACAGGTCGGCGCTGCGGCCGGGGGCCAGACGGCGTCGCCGTCGACGACACTCTCGCCAACAGCCGCGCCAACGGATTCGGACCGTTCGGCCGTTCCGGCCAACGGCGGGCGCTTGGCCGGGTTCGCGGGAGCCGTCGCAGACGCTCTCGTGCCAGCGGTCGAGCCGGACCGGCGCGCATTCGCCCCGCCCGTCATGTTCACTCCGTCTCCTGGCGGCGAGCTTCGTGTGGGACCCGACATGAGCCTCGGTCCGCGTGTTGAACTTGCGGGCATACCGGTGCTCGCCGACGACCCGGACGAGCCAGTACACGCCCAGATTGTGCAGTCGCTGCGCGTGCAGTGGGCCAGTGGGGCCGGCGAAGCGCGCGTGCGGCTCCGCCCAGAATTTCTCGGCGAAGTCGTGGCCACGATCAAGGTCGACCAAGGCACGGTGACGGCCACCCTGCGGTCCGACACCCCGGAGGTCCGCCGCTGGCTGGAGGCCAACACGCAGTCGCTGCGCGAGGGCCTCGTCGAGCACGGTCTGAAACTGGACCGGCTCGTGGTCCTGTCGGAGCCGACCCGCGGTGAATCGGCCGACGACCGGCACGGCCGCCCGCGCGGCCGTCAGCCGCAGCACCCGCAACCCCGCCCGCGGCGGCCGCGCCAGAGCGACGCGAATGCCACGTTCGACCTCGATCCGTAGGAAAGGACTGTGATGAATCTCACAAACAGCACCAACGGCGTGCATGGCGCTGACGCCATCAACCGACTCATCTCGCGCGTGATGGACAAGTACGATGGCGACAAGGACGGCAAGCTCACGAGCGAGGAGTTCGGCACGTTCTTGAACGGGTTGCTCGGCGGTGCCGGTGCGGCCGCGCCGAGGTCCACGACCGCCACGGCCGGCAAGAGCGCGGCCGCGAACCAACCGATTACGGGCGCCTATCGGTCGATGCTCGCGGGCTTTGCCCACACGAAGATCGACGACCCGAGCATTCGGGACGCCATGACCTCGAAGTACGTCGCCGCGCGGATCTTCCAGGACTATCCTCCAGCCCCGGAGAGCATTCCGATGGTGGTGGAGCGGCTGAAGGCCCAAGGTCTCAACGCCCGGCAGACCGACCACGACAAGATTGACTTCGGCGACGGCTTCGGGCCGATCGACGTCATTCAGGGCGCGTATCCCGGAGGCGGTGTGGCCTGGCAGTGGCTGCCCGTGGGTGAGCAGTGAGTGCGGCCCCGCCCGCTGCGGACGTGGCCGCGCCCGCCAAGGGCGGCGGCAAGAACAAGATGTTCATGATTGGCGGCGTCGTGCTGGCGCTCGCCGGCGGTGGCTACTACTGGAAGACCACAGCGGCCGCGGCCCAGGACACGCACGAAGCGGACTCGAAGACCGTGTCGCCGAAGGAGCGCGGCCTCGTGTCTTTCGAGCCGTTTGTCGCCAACCTGGCCGACGAGGGCGGACAGCGGTTCGTGCGGGCGACCGTCCAGCTCATTGTCGGCGACGCGCACATGGCCACCGAGATGACCGAAACGCCGGTGCTCACCATGCAGGCGCGCGCGATCATCCTCGAACTGCTCGCCACGCAGCTGGCCGACACGCTGGTCACGCCCGAAGGCAAGGTCGCGCTGCGTCAGGCGATTGCCGAGCGGATTGCCGAGACCCTACACGAAGTCGAGGTGGTGGATGTCCTCTTCTCAGACTTCGTCGTCCAGTTCTGAGGCGGCCAGCGCGCCTGAGCCGCTCGCGTCGATGCTCGACGTGGCCTGCCACGTCGAGTTCATGATCGGCAGCAGCACGCTGACGGTGCGCGACTGCCTGCGCCTGGCGCGCCACAGCATCGTGCGGCTCGACCGCGCCGTCGGCAGCGACTTCGACGTGCGAGTGCACGGCGTGCCTGTGGCGCACGGCGAAGTGGCCGTGATTGACGACAGCGCGGCGTTGCGCATCACACGCCTCACGGCGCCGTCGGGAGTGGGATGGGAATGATGTTCGGGGTGGCACTCATGCAGTCGGCCGAGGCCGTCGCGACGCCGGCGGCGCTTGGGGCCAGCGGCGTGCGGTCGTTCCTGGCGCTCGGCGCCGTGGCTGTACTGCTGGCGCTCGCGGTGTGGGGGCTCGGGCGCGTCGCGCAGCGCCGTCGAGGCCGTCAGCCCATCAACGTGGAGTCGGCCGTGACCCTCGGAGACAAACGCTCGCTCGTGATCGTCGCGGTCGAGGGCCGGCGGCTGCTGGTCGGCGTGGCGCCTGGCGGCGTGTCGCTCGTGACCGAACTGCACGCGACGTTCGGCGAGACCCTCGCCGGCTCGCTAGGCGCGGAAGGCCCGCGATGAACCAGCTCGACCTCACGGTGAACGGCGTGGGCGCGGTTTCCGCGCCCCTGCAGATCGTCGTCTTCCTGACGCTGCTGTCGTTCATTCCCGCCGTGCTCGTGATCATGACGTCCTTCACGAGAATCGCCATCGTCTTCCATTTCTTGAGGCAGGCGCTCGGTACCGGCGAGATGCCGTCGAACCAGATGCTGATCGGCCTCACGCTCTTCCTGACGATGTTCATCATGGCGCCGGTCGGAGAGCGGATCCACGCGCTGGCCGTCCAGCCGGCGATGGCCGGAGAGATTGACGTGGTCGAGGCGATCAACCGCGGCACGCCGCCGCTGCGAGAGTTCATGCTCAAGCAGACGCGCGAAGCCGACTTGGCGCTCTTTGTGGAACTCGGCAAGCTGCCCAAGCCCGCGACGGCCGCAGACCTGCCCATGCGCGTGGTGGTGCCGGCCTATGCCATCTCGGAATTGAAGACCGGCTTCCAGATGGGGTTCTTCCTGTTCGTGCCGTTTCTGCTCATCGACCTCGTCGTGTCGACAACGCTGCTCTCGATGGGCATGCTGCAGCTGCCGCCGGCGCTGATTTCGTTGCCGTTCAAGGTGCTGCTCTTCGTCCTCATCGACGGCTGGAACCTGCTCGTGGCGTCGCTCGTGAAGAGTTTCCTGTGAGCGGCCTGACCGCAAAGGACCTACATGTCTGAAGCGCTCGTCGTCGGCATCGTCCGCCAGGCCATCGAAACAGCCGTCATGGTCACACTGCCCATGCTTGCGGCCGGCCTCGTGGCGGGCGTGCTCGTGAGTGT
>JANORI010000835.1:0-1826 GCA_031415235.1 Acidobacteriota bacterium
AGCTCTCAGGCGAACGGTTCCCGGTCAGCGCCTTCAGCACCGTGGTTTGGAAGGCTGTTAGAGGCACCGCTCCACCTCGACGGCTGCCCGCCACGCAGCGGCCGAGCCCTGCTGGCGGAGTCGACGCACGACGAGCGCGACGTCGTCGCGAGTCTCGAGCGGCGCGTGAGGCTCGCGCGTCCAGAAACAGATCGGATGGTCGCGAAGCGCGGCTCGCGCCAGGGCGATGGCTCGGTCGAGCGAGCCCTGGCTGGTCACCGACCCCGTCTCCATACGCGTGATTATAGCGGCAGCAGCCCGCGTAATGGGCGGCCCGGTCCTCATCAATTCCTCACAGAATCCCGCTAGCATGGGGATTCCTTCCCATGGCCCTGCGAGACTGGCTCCAGCCGCCGCGACATCTGATTGCCATCTTTCTGACCGTGACGCTCGTGCCGTCCCTGGCACTGGTCGCCTCGGGGTGGCGCCTGCTCGAACAGGACCTCGCGCTCTCGATCGCGCAACTGTCGGAGCGTCGTGAGCAGGCGGCCGACCTGGTCGTCTCCGAGCTCGAACGATTTCTCGCCGCAGCCGAGCAGGCCCTGCGCGACCCCGACGCGCTTCGTGCCGCCGTTGCAACCGACGACGATGTGGTGGGCGTCAGGTTCGAGTCGGACCAACTGGAGGTGTGGCCGAACGGGCGGCTGCCGTTCCACCCACGGACCGCGGCCGGCGTCGAGGCGCCAGCCGCGCGCTTCGCCGAAGGCGAAGATCTCGAGTTCCGGCAGCACGCACTGCCGCCAGCGATTCGGATTTATCGGGGTCTGGCGCGATCGCCGGATCCTGCCCTTCGCGCGGGCGCACTCATCCGGCTGGCAAGAACCCTCAGGGCAACCGGCGCGACGGACGCGGCGCTCAGTGCCTATGCCGAGGTTGCTCAGGTGTCGGGCGTGGCCGTGGGCGGTGTGCCGGCCGACCTGCTCGCGCGATGGGCTCGCTGCCAGGTGCTGGAGTCCCTGCAGCGAAGCGAGGACCTGCAACGGGAAGCAGCGGCGCTGCAGTCGGACCTCATGCACGGCCGCTGGCAACTAGGTCGTGCCACCTACGAGCTGCACGCCGAGGACGCCAGGCGCTGGGCGCGGACCGGTGGTGCGGCGGTGCCCGCCGCCAACGATCGCATCGCGCTGGCCCTGGCCGTCGAGTCTCTATGGAACGACTGGCGGCGCCAGACACCAGATGACCGCGCCGGGTCCGGCCGGCGGGTGTTCGACACATCCTCGGGTCGCGTCACCGTCGTGTGGACGGGAAGCGCGGAACGGCGATCGGCGTTCGTAGTCGGGTCGGCAAGCATCGGCCGGCAATGGCTCGCGAAGATCACGCCCGCGCTCGATCGACAGCGCCTCCGCCTCGTGCTGCGCGACGCGGCAGCGCGCGGCCCCGAAGGCTCCGAGGCGCGCCGGGCATCGGCCGAGACGGGCCTGCCCTGGACGGTGGCGGTCGAGGAGACCGATCCACAAGCTGAACTCGCGCGCATCGCCGGGCGGCGCACGCTCTGGGTGTGGGGCCTCGCCTTGCTCGTTGTCGTCACCCTCGGAGGCATCGGACTCATCGCACGCGGCGCCATGCGCGAGCTGGCCGTCGCCCGCCTGCAGTCCGATTTCGTGTCGGCCGTGTCGCACGAGTTCCGCACGCCGCTCACCACGCTGCGCCAGCTCACCGAAGTGCTGATCGACGGCCGCGTGCCGGCGGAGGAGCGGCGCGAGACGTACTATCGCGCCCTCGCGCGCCAGACCGATCGCCTGCACCGGCTCGTCGAGAGCCTGCTCGACTTCGGCCGCATCGAGGCG
>JANORI010000836.1:0-8007 GCA_031415235.1 Acidobacteriota bacterium
CTTCGACACGCCGTAGGGGCTGCGCGGGTAGAACGGCGTCAGCTCGCTCTGCGGCACCTCGCGCACCTTGCCGTACATCTCGCTCGACGAGGCCTGGTAGAACTTGATTTTCGGGTTCACCTGGCGGATGGCCTCGAGGACGCGCGTGACGCCCTGCGCGTTGAACTCGCCCGTGAGCATCGGCTGGTCCCACGAGGCGGGTACGAAGGACATGGCCGCCAGGTTGTACACCTCGTCGGGCTCGGTCTCGTCGATCACCTTGATCAGCGAGAGCTGGTCGAGCAGATCGGCCGGACGCAGCGTGATCCGGTCGTGCAGATGGGCGATACGCCAGTGGTTGGGCGCGCTCAGGCGGCGCACCGCACCAACAACCTTGTAGCCCTTCGAGAGCAGCAGTTCCGCGAGATACGATCCGTCCTGACCCGTTACGCCGGTGATGAGCGCGGTCTTTGCCATGTTTGCTGAGAAGACTCCGCTAGAAAGGGAGGCGAGCCAGGGTCGGCGAGCCGAACCGTTAGGGTACCACCCCGGCCGCTGAGACGACAAGCGCTCGAGCGACGGGGCGAGGGGCGTGCGGCTCCTGACCAGGCGTCAGACGGCCGGGACGGCGCCAGCGCCCGTCCCTGGGTGATACTGTGACGAGGCGTCCGGCCTTCGCCGGTCGCCCTGGTCCGCCGTCCGCATGCCGCTCTCCTCCACCCCACGCGTCCTCGTGACCGGCGCCGGCGCGCAGTTGGCCAGCGCCGTGCGGGCACGTTTTTCGCGAGGATTCGCGGTCACGGCGCTGTCGCGCACCGACCTCGATATCACGGCGCCTGGTGATGTCGCCAGGGCCTTCCGTGACACCCGCCCCGAGATCGTACTCAATTGCGCGTCGTTCAACGACGTGGATGGGGCCGAACGGCGTGCCGAGGCCGCACTGGCAGTGAACGGGTTGGCGCTGGCGTCGATCGCGCGCGAAGCCGCGGCGGTCGGCAGCGTGCTCGTGCATTTCAGCACCGACTTCGTCTTCGACCCGGTCGACGATCCTGGTCCGCTGCCCGAGTCGGCGCCGGTACGGCCGCGGAGCGTGTACGCGCAGTCGAAACTGCTCGGCGAGATCTACGCCAGGCAGGCGCCCCGGCACTACATCCTGCGCGTGGCGAGTCTCTTTGGCGGGGCGCCCGCCAAGAGCAGCATCGACACGATGGCGGCCGCATTGCATCGCGGCGGGGTCGTGCGCGCGTTTGCCGACCGCACGGTGTCACCGTCGTACGTCCATGACGTGGCCGACGCCACCGCACGGCTGTTCGCGGCCGGGGTGCCCTACGGGCTGTATCACTGCGTGAACAGCGGGCATGGCACGTGGCTGGACGTGGCGTCGGCGCTGGCCGAGGCCCTCGGCGTCGACCCGCTCAGGGCGGTCAGCCCGGTGCCGTTCGGGTCGGTAGCACTGGTCGCGCCGCGGCCGAAGTTCGCCGCCCTCTCGAATGCGGCGCTGGCCGCTCACGGCGTGAGTCTGCCGCACTGGCGCGACGCGGTCGGCCGCTATGCCACCACGCGAGGCCCGGCCCCGCAAAGTTAGGTGCGGAAGCTCGTGACGCCTTCGACCACCCGGTCCTGGTCGGAGGCGGCGAGGTCGAGATAGAGTGGCAGCCGCACCAGCCGATCCGCCACGTCCTCGGTGACCGGGCACTGTCCAACGCGCCCTCCATACTCGCGGCCCTTCTCGGAGAGATGCAGGGGCTGGTAGTGGAATACGCCGAGGACCGCGCGCGCCCGCAGATGCGCGATGAAACGTGTACGCGCATCGAGCGACGGCAAGAGCAGGTAGTACAGGTGCGCCGGCTGCGTGCAGTGCGCAGGCACGTGCGGACGCCCCACGCCGGCGTCGGACGCCCAGACCGCGAGTTCGGCGTCGTATCGCCGCCAGATCCCGTGCCGGACGGCCTGGATCTCTTCGCGCGCCTCGAGTTGGGCGCACAGGTACGCGGCCAGCAGGTCCGACGGCAGGTAGCTGGAGCCAACGTCGACCCACGTGTACTTGTCGACGTGTCCGCGGAAGAAGCGGCTGCGGTTCGTGCCCTTCTCGCGCAGGATCTCGGCTCGCGGCACAAGGGCCGGGTCGTTGATGACCAGCGCCCCGCCTTCGCCGCACGTGAGGTTCTTCGTCTCGTGAAAACTCAAGGTCGAGGTGGCCCCGTAGCTGCCGAGGGCGCGGCCATCGTAGCTGCCGAATAATCCGTGGGCGTTGTCTTCGATGACGTGCAGCCCGTGTCGGGTCGCAAGCGCCATGAGGGCGGGCATCTCACACCCCACACCCGCGTAGTGCACCACCATCAGCGCGCGCGTGCGCGGCGTGATGGCGGCCTCGACGAGCCGCTCATCGAGGTTGAGCGTGTCGGGACGGACGTCGACGAAGACCGGACGGGCGCCGCGCAGGACGAACGCGTTCACCGACGAGACAAACGTAAAGGCCGGACAGAGCACCTCGTCGCCCGGCTGCAGGTTGGCAAGCAGCGCCGCCATTTCGAGCGCGTGCGTGCAGGACGTGGTGAGCAGCACCTTGGCCGCCCCGGTAATGGCCTCGAGCGTGGTATGGCACCGGGCCGTGAACGCGCCGTCGCCCGAGAGGTGTCCCGAGGCGAGCGCCTGCTGCAGATACGGCAGTTCACGACCCGTCACGCCCGGGCGGTTGAACGGAATCGGCGTCAGCGGTCGACCGGTGGTCATTTTCGGCTGCGTTCCTTCACCGCGGCACGGGTCTCGCGGTCGGTTTCGCGCTTGCGAAGCGTCTCGCGCTTGTCGTGCAGCTGCTTGCCCTTCACCAGGCTGATCGCCACCTTGACCCGGCCCTTCTTGAAGTACATGCGCAGGGGCACGAGCGTCAGCCCCTTCTCGGTGGTCTTGCCGATCAGCTTCCGGATCTCCTGGGCGTGCAGCAGCAGCTTCCGCCGGCGCCTGGGATCGTGATCCACGTAGCCCCGGTGGCTGTAGGGGTTGATGTGCACGTTGTAGAGCCACACCTCGCCGCGCTCCACGCGCGCGAAGCTGTCGCGCAGGTTGGCCTTCCCCTCGCGGATGCCCTTCACCTCGGTGCCGAGCAGCTGCACGCCGGCCTCGAACGTCTCGAGGATGTGGTACTCGTGAAACGCCTTTCGGTTCTCGGCAATGAGCACGTCGCCGTCGTCGCGTGGGCGATCGCCAGGCCTGGTCTCGGGCGCGCGTGTGCTCACGTCCGTGCTCCGACGCGGGTGGCGAGATCGGCCGCGAGCCGCACCGCCTCGACCAGGCTGCCGTGGTCGGCGATGCCGCGGCCGGCAATGTCGAACGCCGTGCCGTGATCGACCGAGGTGCGGATGATGGGCAGACCGAGCGTGACGTTCACGGCGGTGCCGAACGCCAGCAGCTTCACGGGGATCAGTCCCTGGTCGTGATAACACGCCAGCACACAGTCGAACTCTCCGCGCGCGGCCCGCACGAAGACGGTGTCGGCCGGATGCGGTCCGCTCACGTCGATGCCCTCGTCGCGGGCGTCGCGCACCGCCGGCACCAGGACCTCGTCGTCTTCGAACCCCATCAGCCCGCCCTCTCCCGCGTGCGGGTTGAGCGCCGCCACGGCCAGCCGCGGCTTCTCCACGCCGAAGAATGGAAGTTCGCCGGCCGTGAGGCGAAGCGTGTCCCGGATCAGATCGCGGGTGATCAGGCGCGCCACGTCGCGCAAGGGCACATGCACCGTGGCCAGTACGACGCGGAGCGTGGGCGCATGGAACATCATGGCCACTCGCCCCACGCCGCACAGGTGCGCCAGCAGGTCGGTATGCCCTTTCCAGCCGATGCCAGCCGCGGCAAACGCCGCCTTGTTGACTGGCGCGGTCGCCACGGCGTGCACCTTGCCAGACTTGGCGTCGTCGACCGCCCGCACGATGGCCTCGAAGGCAGCGCGGCCGGCTACGGCGCTGACCTCGCCGATTGGGAAGGGCCCCGAGGGTTTCGGGGCATAGATGACCGGCTCGCAGACCTCGAGCACGCGGGGATCGGCCGCCGCCTTCTCGGCAATCTCGGGGCCGATGCCGGCCGGATCGCCTCCGGTAATCGCGACGCGGGGTTTCATAAGCCTCTCAGGATAGCAAGATAGGCCGAGCGACGCGGGTTATCTGGTGATGTGGTGACCGCGTGACCTGAGGTGACGAGGAGATCCCCAACATCCTGGGAATCCAGATCACCCGGTCACGAGATCGAGAGTCCACGAGAGCACCGTCGCTACAACTCCGCTGCCACCCACTCTGCGACGAGCTTCGTGCCGGCGTTGCGATCGAGCGCCGCGAGGGCACGGTCGAGCGTGGCAAACGCCTTTCGCGCTGATGGTGCGGGCAGGGTGCGCGCGAGGCGGTCGAGCCGGTCAGCAATGTCGCCATTGGCCAGCAGGCGCCGGTCCGAGCCGGCGTGCAGCACGGACAGATCGCGCGCGAGCGATGAGGCCAGGCGCAACACCGCGACCATCTCCTGCCGCGACCGCTCGGGCTTGGTCCCGACGACCGCCTTCGCCACGGCGATCCGGCCGGCCAGGTCGCGCTCGCCCGCGGCGCTCAGAAGGTGCAAGGCCGCATCCCTGGTCTCGGTCAGGTCGCTCGAACCGAGCGCCAGGGCCGCGCCCACGCTGCCGTCGGCCAGACCGGCCAGCCGTCGCGCTTCGGCGGGCTCGCACCCGTGGTCGCGGACGAGCAGGTGCGCCACTTCATCCAGAGTAAGCCGGCCGAACGTGAGGCGCATCGTACGCGAGCGCACCGTGCGCAGCAACGCATCGGGCGCGCCCGAGGTGAGCACGAACACCGTGCCTGGCAGCGGCTCCTCGAGCGACTTGAGAAGCGCGTTCTGCGCCGGCTCGACCAGCGCGTCGGCGTCGCGAATGAGCACCACGCGACGCTTGCCTTCGAACGGACGATAGCCGCAGTCCTCGAGCACCTTGCGCACCTCGTCGACCTTGATCTTGCCGGTATCGTCGGCCGTGACGGGCCGCACGTCCACGTGCACGCCGCGGGCGATGCGATCGCACGACCGGCAGGTGCCGCACGCATCGCCGTCAACCGGCGCCTGGCAGTTCAGCGCCTCCGCGAGCGCGCGCGCAGTCCGCCACTTGCCGACACCCGCAGGCCCGGCCAGCAGCAGCGTCGGCGGCACGGATTCGCGTGCCACCGCGCGCGCCAGGAGCGAGGTGAGTCGCGTGTGTCCGATGATGTCGCGAAACGGCATGACGACGGCGTTAGCGCGGCCTGGGCGTGGGCTTCTTCTCGCCGGCCTTCTGCCCGACGGGCGGCTCGGGTGCGTTACGGTCCCGGCGTCCGAACATCCGCGACCAGAACCCGCGCTTCTTCTCAGGCTCGGGCGTGCTGGCGACCGAGGGCGCCTGCTGCCCCGGCGACACCGGCGCCACCATGGGCGCCTGCTCCACCGCCTCGGCATGATCGGCGCTCTGCTGCTGCGCTTGGCTCGCGGGTGCGCCGAACCAGCCCGCAAACCGGCCGAGCAGGGACCGTCCCACGTGCAGGTGACAGGTGTCGTCCGGCGCGGTGCCGGCCACGAAATATTCGGTGACGAGCATCGAACGTTCTTCGTGACCCCCGCCTTCGAGCGACACTGGCACGGCGTCGCAGCCTGCGGCGGGCCGTTTGCCAGACAACCTGCAGATCTGCATGGCGACAATCCCGCGCGGGCGGACGAAGGGTTCGGGCTCGTCGCGCGCGGTGGCTGCCTTCATGAACGCGGTCCACAGCGGCACGGCCACGTCGGCCGCATAGGCGCTGCCGGGCAGAATCGGCTTCGGCGTGTCGTAGCCCACCCACACGCCCGCGGTGATTTGCGGCGTGTAGCCCACGAACCAGGCGTCGAAGTAGTCGTTGGTCGTGCCGGTCTTGCCGGCCGCCGGCAGGCGGAAGCCGAGCTGCCGCGCCTTCCACGCCGTGCCCGAATCGATCACGTCGGCGAGCATTGACGTCATGAGGAAGGCCGTATCGGCCTTGACCGCTTGGGCCTCGACCTCATCGGCCTTGAAGAGCACCTGCCCGTCCAGATCCTCGACGCGGCGAATGAGCACGGGCTTGCGCCAGAGGCCCTGGTTGGCGAACACGCCGTAGGCCGACGTCATGTCGAGCAGCGTCACCTCGCCGGAACCGAGCGCAAGCGACGGCACGGCGGGCACCGCCCCCAGGCCCAGCTTCGCGGCATAGTCGACAACCGATCTCACCCCAACCATTTCGAGCATGCGCACCGCGGCGCGATTACTCGACGTCTTGAGCGCCGTGCGCATCGTGAGCTCCGGCGCATCCGAGTGCCCATCCTCGGGTACCCACGCACCCTGCAGTGTGTCGATGGGCTCGTCGAGCCGGTCGATGAGGGTGGCCGGCGTGTAGCCCGACTCGAGCGCCGCGGCGTAGACAAACGGCTTGAACGCCGACCCCGGCTGACGCTTGCCTTGGATGGCGCGATTGAAGCGGCTCTCGCCGAAGCTGCGCCCCCCGATGAGCGCGCGCACGTGTCCGGTCGTCTGATCGAGCGCCACCAGTGCCGCCTGGAGCGGCGCCTCGTCGGCGGGCGTGGGCCGCTTACGTGCCCGCAACGACGCCAGCCGCCGCGCGTCGAGGTCGGCGAGCGACTGGGCGACGGCCGCCTCGGCCGCCTTCTGCATATCCACGTCGATGGTCGTATAGACGCGCAGCCCGCTCTGATACACCCGCTCGCGCCCGAAGCGCTCGACCAACTCGAGGCGTACTTGTTCTTTGAAGTAGCGCCCGAAGGGCTCGTCGCTCCGCAGGGCGTCGCGCAGCACAACCGTCGACGCCGTGGCCGACCTGAGCGCGGCCTCATCGAGGGCATCGTTCTCGCGCATCGCCTGCAGCACGACGTTGCGCCGCGCGACGGCGCGTTCCATGTTGACCGTGGGGGCCCACGTCGAGGGCGACTTCACGAGGCCCGCCAGCAGGGCGGCCTCGGCCACAGTGAGCTCGCGCGCGTGCTTGCCGAAGTAGCCCATCGCGGCGGCTTCCGCGCCGTAGAGCCCCGCGCCGAAGTACATCTTGTTGAGGTACAGCTGGAGGATCTCGTCCTTCGTGTACTGATGCTCGATCCGCAGCGCGAGCAGCACTTCCTGCACTTTGCGCGTGTAGGTCTTGTCGAGCGTCAGGAAGCTCTGGCGTGCCAGCTGCTGGGTGATCGTGCTGCCCCCCTGCGCCAGGCGCCCCTGCTTCAGATTGGCCACCATGGCCCCGACGATTCGCACGACGTCAACGCCCGCATGCGCGCGGAAGCGCTGATCCTCGATGGCGAGGAGCGCCTCCACCAGGTGCGGCGAGATGTCGGCGAGCGCCACTTCGAAGCGCCGCTCGTCGAAGATGGTGAACGCGGGGGCGTCGGCCGCGTCATAGAACACGGTGGCCTGCGCCATCTCGCCCATCTTGCGCACGTCACTGATGCTCGGCAGGTCGGCCAGCAGCGTGCGCACCACCCCCTGGGACCCGGCAATGGCCCCGGCCTGCGCCACGAGCACGACGAGGGCCAGCACGGCGCCGGCTCGTCGGAACCGCGTGGTCAGCGGCCGCAGCCAGGCAGCCAGGCGGCGGGCGGGCGGACAAGCAAGCAGGGCATCGAGTCTCACGTGGGTGCGTCCGGCGCGGCGGGGGGGCCCGACGCTGGCCTGAAGGTACTACGAACGGATCGCCAAAAGAGAAAACGCCTTGACCCCTCCGGGCCAAGGCGTCACACGTTCGAGAATGGCGGGGTCGACGGGACTCGAACCCGCGGCCTCCGGCGTGACAGGCCGGCGTTCTAACCAACTGAACTACGACCCCGAACGTATGTGGTTGTCGCGTGAGCGGCGCTTCCCCGCTCGACCCGGTCCTTGCCTCCGGCACGGTGCTGGTGGGCGGTACAGGACTCGAACCTGTGACAGCCGGCGTGTAAAGCCGGTGCTCTACCAACTGAGCTAACCGCCCGGCTCATCGACCGACGAAGCCATGACTATACCAGACCTTG
>JANORI010000837.1:0-10664 GCA_031415235.1 Acidobacteriota bacterium
GCCGTGGTGGCGGTGGCGCTGGCCTGCGCCGTGGCGGTCGCCGGCTGCGCTGGCGGGGAGGCCGTTGGCGCGGTGCCGCGGTCGACCGGGGAGCGGGCGCTCGGACGGGCCTACGACGGCGCGCCGCCGACCATTCCGCACGACGCGACGATTGGCACGTGCGTGACCTGCCACGACGCCGCCGGCTCGGCGATCGCCGGCGTGGGTGTGGCGCCCGCGTCGCCGCACGGCGAGGTCGCCGCGTCGGGGGCGATGCGCCGGTGCCGCCAGTGCCACGCGCCGGTCACGGGACCAACGGCGTTCGTGGTCTCGCGCTTCACCGGCGTGGTGCAGGGCCCATGGCGGGGCAGCCGCGCGACCCCAGGGGCCCCGCCGACGATTCCGCACACCCTGCACCTGCGCGGCGAGTGTCTGACGTGTCATGCCGGACCAGCCGCCCGCGCCGAGATCCGCACGACTCACCCCGAACGTGTCCGCTGCCGGCAGTGTCATGTGCCGGACCTGGCGCCGGTGCCCTGACATGCCGACCCTGGCGCGCTTCCGTGTGTGCTCTGGCCGGGCGGCGCGCGTCGCGCTCGTCACAGGTGTGCTGCTGGCCGGCGGCCTGGTGTCGGCGTCCGCGCAGACGGCGGCGCCCGCGCCCCCTGTCCCTCCACCACCTCCGCCCTCCACGTGGCGCATCTCGGCCATCAACGTATTGCGGCTGGAGTCGTGGCGATTCTTCGAGCCGCATCCTGGTGGCGGCGATCCCGACTACACGTTCCTGGCCGATCGCCTGCGTCTCGACGTGCGCGGTCACTGGCCGCGCGTCGACCTCACCGTGGCGGGGCAGTATGTGGGCATGGCGGGATTGCCCACGCGCGCGATCGGTCCTGGCGCCCTCGGTACCGGTGCCCTCTACTTCGACCAGGGCAGCCGCTCCGGGTCGCCACAGCAGCTCTACCTGCGTTTCGCCAACCTCCGGTTTTCGAATGCGCTGCCGGGACTCGACGTGCAGGTCGGCCGTCAGGGCTACACCTCTGGCGCCGAGGCGCCGAGCGGCGTGCCCAAGATCGAATCCCTCAAGCGTCAGCGGCTGGATGCGCGGCTGGTCGGCGAGTTCGAGTGGTCGATCTACCAGCGCGCGTTCGATGGCGTGCGGCTCGACCTGACGCGGCCCCGGTGGAAGGCCACCGGCGTGGCGTTCATGCCACCCAGGGCGGATTTGCGCGCGCCGCCGGCCAGACGATGACGGAGGTCGTCGTGGCGGGCGGCACGGTCAGCTCGCGACCGTCTGCGCCGCCGGGAGCGAAGACGCAGGTGCAAGGCTTCGGCTGGCACTACCAGGACCGGCGGGCCGTCACGCAGCGTCCCGATAACTCCGGCCTGACGGCACCCGCGGGCGCGGCCATCGACGTGACCACGGGTGGGGCGGTGGTGATCGGCGCGTACCCCGCCGGCCGCGGGGAGGCCGACCTGTTCGCGTGGTCGGCCGTGCAGGGGGGCCGCTGGTTCGGCGACGATCACCGGGCCTTCGCCGTGGCGCTCGAGGGCGGGTACCAGTGGACCGCCACGCCGTGGCGCCCGTGGCTGCGGGCGGGCCTCTTCCACGCCAGCGGCGACGGCAATGCCGGCGACGCGCGTCACGGCACGTTCTTCCCGATGCTGCCGACGGTCCGGCGCTTCTCGCAGACGACGGCCTACGGCACGATGAACCTCCGCGACGTGTTCGTGCAGGCACAAGCGCGCCCGCGTCCGTCGCTGGCACTGCGTCTGGATGTGCGCGGTCGGCTGGATCTCGCATCGGCCGCGGATCTCTGGTACGCGGGCAGCGGCGCAACGCTCGCACGCGGCACAGTGTTCGGTTACGCAGGCCGCCGATCGAACGGATCGCGCCGCCTGGGCACGTCTGTGGAGGCGTCGGCTGACTATGCGATCGCGCCTCGAGTGTCCGTAAACGGGTTTCTCGGGCATATGCGCGGCGGGTCGGTCGTGACGGGCACGTTCGCGGACTGGAACCTCTGGTTCGGCTACATCGAGAGCGTCGTCGTCGTGGGAACGCGCTGAGGCGCTGCGACGCCTGCGGTGTCCTCGTCCCGCCGCCTTGTGACTCCGCTTCCGCGGTGCTAAGGTCGGGTGCACGATGACGCACCTTCGAGTCGGAATCGCCCTCGTGGCAGCGTGTGCGGGCCTGCCGGCCGCTAGCGCGCACGCCCAATCCGCCCCCGCGACGTCCGCTGTCACCTTCACCGAACACGTCGCGCCCATCCTGTTTGCGCGCTGCATCTCGTGTCATCGCACTGGCGAGATGGGCCCCATGTCGCTTACGACCTTCGCCGAAGCGCGCCCGTGGGCGCGGGCGATTCGCCAGGCCGTCGTCTCGCGGGCCATGCCACCGTGGGGCGCCGACCCGCATGTGGGCGCGTTTGCCAACGACCCGCGGCCCTCGGACGCCGAAGTCGCAACGATCGCCCGCTGGGCCGATAGCGGCGCTGCTGAAGGCCCGGCGTCGCCCCTTCCGGCTCTTCCGCCTCGCGTCGAAGGATGGACCATGGGCACGCCCGACATCGTGCTCACGATGCTGCCGTTCGACATTCCGCCAAGCAACACGTCCGTGATCCGCGATCTGCCGCTGTCGAAGACCTTTGACCACGACGCCCTCGTGCAAGCGGCAGAAGTGCGACCCGGCGTGCGGGCGATTACGCACCATGCCGTCGTCCTCGTGCCCGACGGCGACGGCTCCAATCGCGTGGCAAGCTTTTCGCCCGGCGAGGGCAGCAAACGGTATCCGGCGGGCGTGGCCAAGCTGATTCCCAAGGGCACGCCCGTGGCCCTGAACATGCACTACAACCCGCGCGGTCAGGCGAGCCGCGACCCCGGCACCACGGTGGGCTTGCAGTTTGCGACGGGCCCGGTGCGCCAGATCGCCTATACGGCCGAGGCCGGCACGCACGCGCTCGACATTCCGCCGGGCGCGGCCAACTTCGCCGTGGCCGGGCAACCGTACCTCTTCGAGGAAGACACGCACATCCTGTCGCTGATGCCACGCATGAACGAGCGCGGCAAGGACTTCAGCTACACGCTGATTCTGCCCGACGGCACCTCGCGAGTGCTGCTCAGCGTGCCGGCCTGGAACGTCGACTGGGTGTTCACCTACACGCTGAAGGACCCTGTGGCGGCGCCGAAGGGCAGCCGGCTCGAGACCCTGGCGCACTTCGACAACTCGGCGGGGAACAAGGTCAATCCCGATCCGTCGGTGCGGGTGAAGTACGGTGCCGAACTCATGAACGGCTACTTCGAGTACACGCGTGACGCGCAGGACCTGACCACCTCCGCCGTGTTGCCGCGACGCTAGGCGCCGCCGTGGTCGACCTTCAGGACTCGGCGTCGGGCGTGTCGCCGCTCCTGCGGTCGATTCTGAGCAGCCACGTCTACGGACTGGCCCAGGAAACGCCGCTCACCAGGGCGCCCAAGCTGTCGTCGAGGCTCGAGGCCGACGTCTGGTTGAAGCGCGAAGACCAGCAGCCCATCTTCAGCTTCAAGATCCGTGGCGCGTACAACTGCCTGGCGTCGCTGTCGGGCGAAGAACGCGCCCGAGGCGTCATTGCCGCCAGTGCCGGCAACCATGCCCAAGGCGTCGCGTATTCGGCGCGGCACCTGGGGTGCCCCGCCGTGATCGTGATGCCGCGTACGACCCCCGACATCAAGGTCGACGCGGTGCGCTCGGCCGGAGCCGAAGTGGTGCTAGCCGGCGACCACTACGCACAGGCCGAAGAAGAAGCACTCCGGATTGCTGCCGCGCGCGGCTTGACCTTCGTGCACGCGTACGACGACCTGCGGGTGATCGCCGGACAGGCGACCGTCGCGGTTGAGATCCTGCGTCAGCACGCCGGTAGTCTCGGCGCGATCTTCGTGCCGATCGGCGGCGGCGGCCTCGCGGCGGGCATGGGCGTGTACGTCAAGGCGATCATGCCTTCCGTGCGGGTCTACGGCGTGCAGCCGGTCGACGCCGACGCGATGTTCCAGTCGCTCGCGGCGGGCCATCCGGTGGCGCTCGAACATCCTGGGCTCTTCGTGGACGGCGTCGCGGTGCGGCGTGTCGGTCGTCACACGTTTCCGCTGGTGCAGGCCACCATCGACACGGTGATCCGGGTGTCGAACGACCAGATCTGCGCTGCGATCAAGGACGTCTTCGAAGACACGCGCAGCATCGTCGAGCCGGCGGGCGCACTGGCCGTCGCTGGATTGAAGGCGCACCTCGAGGCCGGCGGCGAGCGGCAGGGCGCGCAGGTGGCGGTGCTGAGCGGCGCCAACCTGAACTTCGACCGGCTGCGGTTCGTGGCCGAACGCGCCGCGCTTGGCGAGGCGAGAGAAGCGCTCTTCGCCGTGACGATCCCCGAGCGGCCCGGCGCGTTCCTGGAGTTCTGCACGACGCTTGGTCCGCGCGTCGTCACGGAGTTCAACTACCGCCTGAGTGGGCGCGCGCGCGCCGAGATCTTCGTGGGCTTCGCCATCCGGTCGCATGATGACGCGGCCGACGTGGCCACGCAGTTGCGCGCGCGCGGCTACGACGTGGCGGATCTCACCGAGAACGAAGTGGCCAAGCTGCACGCGCGGCACATGGTGGGCGGCCTCTCGCGCGACGTCGAGCACGAGCGCGTGTGCCGGTTCGAGTTTCCCGAGCGACCAGGCGCCCTCCTGCAGTTCCTGCAGACCCTCGGCGGGCGCTGGAACATCAGCCTGTTCCACTACCGCAACCACGGCGCCGACTTTGGCCGCGTGTTCGCGGGATTCGAAGTGCGTGAGCAGGATCTCCCGGCCTTCAACGGTTTTCTCGAAGCCACCGGCTACTCGTATCAGATGGAACTCGACAACGAGGCGTACCGCCGCTTCCTGGTCGATCGCGGCTGAGCGCGCGCAGGCTGTCCGTACGAAGAGCGCCGCGGACTGACACGGCCGGGGTCCTCGCGGCTCAACCTCGCCTTGCCGGCCACGCGCACCTCCGCCGACTGGCCCGACATACGAACGACGCCAGCTATTCGCCTCCCGCCCATGACTGGATGCATCAGCAGCGTGGGCGATGCGCGCGGACCTTCGACGATGACGCGCGTCACGTTCGCGAGCTCCTCGTCCGTGTCGGCGGGCGGGCCGACGCGCTGAATGCGCGGACCTTGCGCCAGTCTGTCTTGCACGGTAGTCACACTGTTCGGGGCTTGCGAAAATTGCGACGTGCTCCGAAGTCGCCGTACGCCGAAACCGCCACGGCGAGTCTGTGAAGTGAGGGCAACCCTACGTGTTGCGGCCCTGCGGCCGGCGGCACGCGATCTGCCGCAGTCGAGGCGGTGGCCCTGCCGTCGGTCGACTACACCACGCGCGACCCCGCGGCGGACGTGCTGCATCGTGTGGTACGCGAGCACCTGCAGACGTTTCTCGCCGAAGCGGCGCACCTGCGCGACGGCGAGGGCGTGCCGGGCTTTGTCGAGGAGGCGTTCCAGGCGTTCCTGGCGTGCGGCTTCTTCCCACCCCACCACGCACAGTCCGCGTGGCGGGGGCCCCGGCTCGCAGGCGGGTTCGCACGGTTCCAGTGCGTTGGGTGCAAGGCCGAGCGCTTGGTCGCGTTCTCGTGCAAAGGCCGGGGCCTCTGCCCGAACCGGGGTCCCCGACGCGGACTGTGTGCGTTGGGGTGGAAGCTGTGGCGGACGGCGCATGACCGAGCGCGCCGCGCACCTGGTGGACCACTTCATCCCGGATGTCCCAGTGCGACAGCCGGGGTCCCCGACGCGCGGACTGGGCGCGTTGGGGTGGAGTGGGTACTGACGCTGCCGCATCGGGTCCGCTACCTGCTGGCCTGGCGCCACGACCTGTGCAAGGCCGTTTAGGACGCCCTGACGAGGCGGTCCAGTGGGCACGATCGGCGGCCGAGTTGGGCTTCGTGAACTATCCGTTCCTCAGCGAGCACAGCCGGCACTTCGCGTCTCTTCGCAACCATCCGCCGTTCCGGGCGTTGCTCGAGGAGGTCCGTCCGCGGTGGCAGAAGCTGATCGCCTGGGAAGAGCAGCACCGGGCTGCGGGCGCGTGACGCCGGCGCCCGACCCTCAGTAGCCTGTCACCCGGTCTGGTAGCACCACGTGGTGTGCCTCGGCCCATGCGTCCCACTGCGCGACCAACGGACGAGGACATGGGGATTGGAGCCGAACTCAGCGGACACGCAACGACCGGCCGGGCGACGCCACGTGTAAGCCGAGCAGCCCGGCTGCCGCTGCCATGCGATCGTCGTAGGTGACAACGACATCGAGCTCGTCGGCCAGCGCCCGGGCGGCACCCAGGTGAATGGCATCGAGGCTGCGCAGCATGCCAGCGTTCAAGGCCGCGGCATCGTCGAGGAGCTCGTCGTCCAGATTCAACAGATCGATGCGCCTGAGAAGCCGCCGAGCCCGAACCAGCGCCTTTCCGCCATGCGGCTGGACGGCTCGAATCACCTCGACCCGTGCGAGCCCGCACGACGCCCGTCTGGGATGGGTCCGGAGAAACTGCCGAAGGGCACTCGACTCCGCCTCTGTGACGACCAGCTTCACGAGCGCGGATGAGTCGAGGTAGGCGATGCCGCGTGCGGCATCGGTCATCGCTCGTTGTCGCGGGCTCGCTGCAAGAGCGCGCTCGCGGTCGGCACCCCCGGGGCGGGCCGAAGCGGTCGACCGAGGTCGAGCAGGTCGCCGGTTCCGGGCACGAGTCGACCGCGCGTCACCAGCTGATCGCGTCGTCCACCCCGACGTGTGGGCACCAGCAAGGCCACTGTGCGCCCGCGGCTCGTGACCTGCAGGGTTCGGCCGGCTTCAACCAGCCGTACGCACTCACTGGCTCGTTGACGGAGCTCCCTGATGCCAATGGCTGTCATGTGCTACATGGTAGCACGTGAGGAGCTGGCTGCGATGCTTTGCCCGCGGATCTGAAGCAGCCTCATTGTCTGGACCTGCAATCGCCTTGGCTCGATGTCGGCCAAGGCGCCATGTACGCGCGCGTGTCGAAGAAGCTGCTCTACCGCGCGGTATCGTCCGGCCGACTCAAGGCCGCGCGCGTCGGTGGACGCGTTCCCGCGGCGCGGTCCCGTCGGAGGTGTGCCCGGAGGCGCGGCGCGCGGGCGTGTCGTGGTCGCCACCACCTGCCGCGTGGCGTCGGGAGGCTGCCAATCGGCGTGTGCAAGGGCTGTGCAAGGGCCAGCCGTTCGGGCCAGGGTCTGATAATGGGGTTCTGTCACCCTCCAGACCGCGCTAATGTTGCCTATCGTTTTTCGCGCCGTGCGGGAGCTCGAACCGCGTCGCTATGGCTACCACGAACGGATCTGACGCCACCACAGACGGCGAGGCGGAGACTTCAGCGCTCAGTGACCGACTTCACGACGCTCACCTTCGACTGTTACGGCACGCTCATCGATTGGGAGCGCGGCATTCTCAACGAACTGCGGCCGTGGGCCGACGCCCGGGGCATCGCCGTCACCGACGACGCGCTGCTCGAGGCGTTCGGCACCACCGAAGCCAGCGCGGAACGCGACGCGCCGGGCGACCGGTATCCGCAGATCCTCGAAGAAGTGTTGCGCCGGCTCTCGACTAATTGGGGCGTCGCCACCAGTGCCGAGGAGGTCGACCAGTTCGGGCAGTCGGTGGGCCGCTGGCCGGCGTTTCCCGACAGCCCCGCCGCGCTTGCGTATCTCACGCAGCACTACCGCCTCGTGATCCTCTCGAACGTGGACCACGCGTCGTTTGCCAGGAGCAACGCGCGACTGGGCGTGGTCTTCGACCGCGTGATCACGGCGCAGGACGTTGGCTCGGACAAGCCCGACCTCCGCAACTTCCGCTACGCCCTCGCCGGCCTCGAGCGCACGCTCGGCGTTGCGCCGTCACAGGTGCTGCACACGGCGCAGAGCCTGTTCCACGACATCGTGCCCGCGCGTACGCTCGGCCTGGCCACGATGTGGATCAATCGCCGCAAGCTCGTCGGCGGCTGGGGCGCCACACCGCCTCCACCGGCGGTCGGCGATGCCGCACGGCCCGACTTCGAGGTGGCCTCGATGGGCGAGTTCGCCAGCCTGCACCAAGCGGCGATCACGGCACGCTGAAGAGGACGATGCGCCAGGGAGGCCCGATATGTCCAGACCATTCACTCTGTGCCTGCTGGCGACGACGCTCCTCATCGGCACCCCCACCGAAGGTCGAACACGCGAACGTCTGGAGCTGGTGACGTTCGTGAACCCCCAGACGCACATCGTCGAAGTGGATGCCACGGTGCGCGGTTTCGGCACGGTGACCGCCGTTACGCCTCTCCCGAGGGTGATGGCACCGTACGTCGGAGACCCGCCCTTTCCCAACGGGAGCGGGCCAGTAGCGGTGTCCGGCGGGCGCTATCTGGCGTGGACGACCAACGACGGTCTGTTCGCGTTCGACCGGCGCACGCGCACTATCCTCAACGCCAACAGCTTGCTTCCACAGACGCCCGACGGCTATCCGGCGCTGTCGCGCATCCGCATCCTCGAGGCCGATACCCACCAGCCGAGGGTGTTCGCCGCCAGCGCCGGTTTTGGCGACGCCCAGCTGTGGACCATCGACTTCCACGGCGGGCCCCCAGTGCACCTCGGCACGGCGCCCTTGTCCATCACGGCCGCGGCCTATGCGGCAGCCACCGACGAGGTCTTCAATCTCGAAGCGGCGTTGGAGGATTACGTGCCCCTGACATGGCTCGTCGTCGTCAACGCCACCACGGGCACGGAGCTGAGGCGCTGGCGGCTCTCTGGCCGTGTGACGGCCATTCACGCGGAGCCGACGGGCCGCGTGATCTGGGTCAACCAAGTCGGCCTCGAAGCACGCGACGCCGCCACCGGCGACGTGCTGGCCGCCTCCGACCAGTTCAACGCTTCACTGACGACGGTCGATGCCGAGCGCGGCCTGCTGCTCGCGCGGCAGGGTGATTTCCTCGTGGCGATCGATCCTCTTCAGCTCACCGAGCTCGGACGCGCGCGCGTGGCGTTCACCCCTCCCGATCCAGCCGTTGCCCGGACGGCAGCGACGTTGCCCGGGCGATGGATGACCGGCGCCTACACGGTGCGCACCGAAACCAGCATCCGCCTCGTGCGAGGCGGGCGCGTGCCGAGGGAGGACCTCGTCGAGAAGACGTGCCAGGCGATCGACGTCGATGCGATCAATCCAGACGGCAGACGCCGCGCGACCGCGGACGTTCTGACGCCGCTTGGGGCCGGCGGCGGTGTGGTCGGCGAACGCGAACCGACGCCCAGCCCTTCGACGACACGGCCACCACTCCCCTGTAGGGTCGACGTACCTCGACGGCAGCCCCGGCCTGGGATAACGTCTCGGCCATGATCAAGAGATTCGAAGGACGCGTGGTGCTCGTGACGGGCGCCAGCAGCGGCTTGGGCCGCACCATTGCCGAGGCCTTTGCCCGCGAGGGCGCAAAGGTGGTGGTCACGGGTCGCCGCCGCGAGCAGACCGAACAGACGCTCGCCCTGGTGCGGGCCGCCGGCAGTGACGGCGTAGCCGTCGTCGGCGACGTGTCGAAGTCGGCCGACGTGCAGCGCATGGTGGCCGGCGCCGTCGCCACCTTCGGGCGCCTCGACTGCGCCGTGAACAACGCCGGGATCGAGGGCGGCAAGGCCTTCGTGCCCACCGCCGACGCCGCCGAGGACATCTGGGACGAGGTCATCGCCATCAACCTCACCGGCGTGTTCCTGTGCATGAAGTACGAGATCCGCCAGATGCTGACCCAGGGCGGGGGCGCCATCGTCAACATGTCGTCGGTCGCCGGGCTCATCGGCACCCGCGTCGGCATTGCCTACGGCGCCAGCAAACACGGCGTCATCGGCGCCACGCGCGCAGCGGCCATGGAATACGCCGCCCAGGGCATCCGCGTGAACGCGGTGTGTCCGGGCGTCGTCCGCACCGAACTGACCGAACGCGCCTTCTACCACGACCCGCAGCTCGTCGCTGCCATGACCGCGCGCCATCCCATGGGGCGGCTCGGCACCACTGGCGAGGTGGCCGATGCGGTGTTGTGGCTGTGTTCCGACGCCTCGTCGTTCACCACGGGGCATGCCCTGCCCGTGGACGGCGGCCTGACGGTGCCCTGAGACGGCCCTCCGCTGCGGATCGAACGAAAGCAGCTACTGACGGGCGCCCGTCGCTACTTGTACCTCGGCACGCTCGGCGGCAGCGGTTTGTCGATGCGTGGACGCTCGGACGCATCGGCCAGCGCCCACGCACTCGCCAGAATCGTCCGGGCGATGTCGCGCATCTGCACCGGGTCGAGATGCCGCGCTTCGTCCGTCGGCAGGTGGTAGCGGGCGTGGATGCCGGTCGTGAACCCCAGCGCGAGGATGCCCCGCTCGAGAAACGGGCCGGCGTCACTGCGCGGATAGAAGAACTCGGAGTCGGGCCGGTCGTGAGCGTGATTGAAGCGCAGCTTCAGGTATGCGTCGTTCACCTGGTCCAGCAGGGCACCCGCACTTGCGCTGAGGGTGCTCGGCCCGAGCACGAACACCTCGCCGCGTTCGGTGACCTCCGCCGACTGCGCGTCGGCGCCGCCCGGGCTGCGGCTGGCGCCGATCATGTCGACGTTCACGTGCGCGACGATGTTGGGGAGCGGCACTGGCGGGCGGTGCACGAACCAGCGGGTGCCCCACA
>JANORI010000838.1:0-12941 GCA_031415235.1 Acidobacteriota bacterium
TGCGCCTGCTGCGCGAGAGCGGCGAGCGCACGCTCACGATCGCCCCGGAAACCGGTTCCGACCGGCTCCGTCGCGTCATCAACAAGACCGTGACCAACGAAGAGATTCTCGAGAAAGCCGACCTCATCTTCTCGAGCGGCATCGAGAACCTGAAGCTCTACTACATGATCGGCCTGCCGACCGAGACCGACGAGGACCTCGATGCGATGCGCGATCAGACGGTGCAGCTGCGCGACATCATGATGAAGTACGCCAAAGGCCGCGGGCAGGTGGGCCGCATCATCGGCAGCGTCAATCCGCTCGTGCCCAAGCCGGGCACCGCCTACCAGTGGCTGTCGATGACCGACACGAAAGAGATCGAGCGCAAGATGAAGCGCCTGCACGCCATGGTCGACAACATCGACCATGTGTATTTCTCGATCAAGAGCGAGCGGCACTCGTACTATCAGGCGCTCATGTCGCTCGGCGACCGCCGCGTGGCGCCTGCCATCGAGGCCGCCGAACGCAACGGTGGCCAGTGGCGGCAGGCCGTGCAGGAATCGGGTGTAGACGCCGACTTCTACATCTACCGCGACCGGTCACGCGACAAGACGCTCGCCTGGGACATCATCGACGGCGGCATGAAGGACTCGTTCTTCCGGAACGAGTTTGCCAAGGGCCTGCGCGAGGAATGGACGCTGCCGCCGAAGCGGCAGCAGGAGAACGCGCGTCTGCTGCCGATGTTGACGTGATCGCGCCGCTAGTAGGGACTGGCCGCGGTTTCTTCGGCCACCGGCTCGTGATCGTCGATGGCCTCGGCCTCGAACTTGGCGTAGGCGCTGAGCACCAGGTCGCGCACGTGGTCTTGCGCCTTCACGTCGGTGAGCGCGCGCAACAAGGCGAAGCTGCGGCGCTCGCCGTTGACCGAGTACTGTCGCGAGGGGAAGGTCACGTTGCGGCCTGAGCCGTTGCGCCGTTCCCACACGGCAAAGCCCAACAGCTTCAAGCCTGCCAGTGGTCCGTCGGTGAAGTGGAGTTCGGCGTCGGCCAGTTTGCCGACCGGGCTGCCTTTGTCGTTTGGAGTGATCTTGACCAGCATGAGTGTGCTCCCGCCGCGTGGAAACGAAGTGCGCGGCTGCCGTCTCTCATTTCAACGGGCGTGCCAAGGGGCGGAAGGCACGACTTCCAACGGGCTTTCAGCCGGGGCGACCGATCGCCTGGCCGGCGCTCTGGTGCAGACGTCAACCGCGGTTGCCGCTGGGCTCGGTGTCATGGAGCCCGCGCGTTGACCCTCCCGGCGCCAGCGCCCGGATTCCGGTGGACCGACGAGCCCTGGGGCCCGATGCTGCGCTGCGGCCCACTCGGCGCCGTGGCGCACCACGGGTTCACGTCGAGGCAACTGGGGTTGCGCCCCGGCGATGCCGCGCCCACCGCCTGGGCCAGCGCCGCCGCCTCGGTCGGTTGTCAGGTGTCGCGGCTGGCGCGCGTGCGCCAGGTACACGGCGCGGCGGTTCGTGTCGTGCGTGCAGGCGATGTGGACGCGCCCGCGCCAGAAGCCGATGCCGTCGTCACCAACCTGTCAGGCACAGCCGTGGCGGTCGTGGCGGCCGATTGTGTGCCCGTGCTGCTCGCCGACCCGCGCACCGGTGCCGTGGCCGCGGTGCACGCCGGCTGGCGCGGTACGGCCGCCAACGCGGTTGGCGCCGCGGTGGCGGCAATGACGCGTGAGTTCGGCGTGCGGCCGGACACGCTCGTGGCCGCGGTTGGCCCAGGCATCGGGGCGTGCTGTTACGAAGTGGGCGAGGAGCTGCTGGCCGCGTTTGCTGCGGCAGGTCATACGTCGGTCGACCTTGCTGAGTGGTTCGCACGCGATCGGGCCGGCCGCTCGAGTCTCGATCTCTGGCAGGCCACCGCCGACCTGCTCGTCCACGCCGGCGTGCCGCGCCCGCGCGTGCACGTGTCTGGTCTGTGCACGATGACACACGTGGACGTGCTCGAGTCGTTTCGCGTCGACGGTGCCAAAGCCGGCCGCATGGCCGCGATCATCGTGGCGCCTTAGTGGTCACGGGCACAATTACGGCAGCATTCGACCTGCGATGCATCCCGTGCCACCCCAGCGCGCACAGGCCGCGCGCCGGGGGCCCCGGGGTCGCGCGGCGCTGCTCGTCGGTCGAATACTCACGGTATTCTCGCTCCTCGCGCCTTGCGGGACGGGCGCATCGCTGGTCTCGGTGCGTTGCCATGATTGCGCCCGGGACCACTTAGAAGCAGGGACTGGCGACCCGGCTAGATCTTTCGAATAAGCCCGTCGTACTTGGCCAGCTGGCTATCCGCGGTCACCAGCGTGATGCCCTCACACAGCGCCTGCGCCAGCAGGAGCCGGTCGAAGGGATCCTTGTGGACCGCTGGCAGCGAGTCGACACCGACGGCATGGTCGCTGGAAATCGGCAGCTCGACGTAGCCGTTGTCGAGCAAGCCGCGCCGCAACACCCTGGGCTCGACGCGGAAGTCCGCACGCCCGAGCCCGCGCTTGATGGCGATTTCCCATAGGCTCGCCGCGCTGAACAGCAAGTCGTGGCGAGGGTCGCTCAGAAGCCTGCGTGCCGCCGGCGAGAGGCGCTCGGGCTGCCCTGCCGCCCAGAGCAACACCTGGGTATCGAGCAGGAGTTTCATTTCTGGCGTCGGAAGAGGGCCGTGATACGCGCCTGACCCATGCGATCGAAGTCTTCAGGAACGGCGATCTCTCCAGCCAGGAAGCCCAGGCGCTTGACCGCAGCCGGGGCTCCCACTGCCGACACCTTCACCACTGGCCGCCCGGACTTGGCGATGATGAATGACTCGCCTTTCGACGCTTTTTCGATGAGCTTCGACAGGTGCGTCTTGGCTTCGTGGATGTTGACGGTCGACATGGCCAGTGAACTAACTATAACAGACTAAGTGACCACTAAGGGTCACGTCTCCGTCCTCCGTGGGAAGGGCAGCCGATGCCAGCGAACGGGCCGCCATGACGCGCGTCGGTGGTCACGAGCGTGAAGGCCCGGCGCGCGGTGGGTGGAGGAACAGGCTATGCTGACGATGCGCAGATACTCACAAGGAGACACGCATGCCGAGCCGCAGACAATTCATGGGTCATCTGGCTGGCGCGGGCGTCGCCTTGGCGGGCGAAGGACTGCACGCGCTGCAGCCGCTGTCCGGGCGTCGGCAGGTCGTCGTCGGCGGCCGACGCGTGCGCACGGTCGATGCCCACGCCCATACTTTCATTCCTGCCGTGGCGGACAT
The DNA here is from genome assembly GCA_031415235.1 of Acidobacteriota bacterium. Taxonomy (GTDB): domain Bacteria; phylum Acidobacteriota; class Vicinamibacteria; order Vicinamibacterales; family UBA2999; genus CADEFD01. The sequence goes on from JANORI010000838.1 coordinate 3,259, forward strand.
CGTCAAGGGCACGGACCTCGAACGACTTGTTGCCGGGTCGATCGCTGGCAACCTGCCGATGAGCGACCAACGCCTGCGCGCCATGGACGCACAGGGCATCGACGTGGAAGTGCTCACGATCAATCCGTGGTGGTACGGCGCCGAAGGCGAGTTGGCCCGGCGCATCATCGACACCCAGAACCGGGGCCTGGCCAGGCTCTGCGCCGCTCGGCCGGATCGATTCGTCGCCCTCGCCACCGTGGCGCTCCAGCATCCCGAGCTGGCGGCCGAGCAGCTCGACGACGCGTTCACGAACCTGAAGATGCGCGGCGCGTCGCTCGGCGCCACCGTCGATGGCGACGAATTGGCGAATCCGCGCTTCGATCCGTTCTGGAGGAGGGCCGAAGCGCTCGGGGCGCTGCTCTTCATTCACCCGTCAGGGGTGCCGCAGCTGGCGCCGCGCCTGCAAGGCAACGGCTTCCTCACCAACGTGATCGGCAACCCGCTCGAGACGACGATCGCCTTGTCGCACCTGATCTTCGAAGGGACGCTCGACCGGTTTCCCGGCCTCAAGTTCTGCGGCGCCCATGCCGGCGGGTTCATGCCGTCCTACAACGGCCGCTTCGACCAGGGGTGCGTGGCGTTTCCGCAGAACTGCACCAAGACGTTGAAGAAGAAGCCGAGCGAGTATCTCGAGCAGCTCTACTTCGACTCGATGGTGTTCTCCACCGAGGGCCTTCGCCATCTGGTGGCCGAGTACGGTTCGAGCCAGATCGTGATGGGCACCGACTATCCGTTCCCATGGACGACGAGCTCGTGCGATCACATCCTGAACACGCCTGGCCTGAGCGACGCAGACAAGATCGCGATTCTCGGCGGAAACCTGGTCAGAATGCTTGGAATCGCCGAGTGACAGCCTGACGGGGTCGCGCGATTCCCGGCCTGGGCTGACCCAAACCGCCTGCTGACAGCGGCGTAGGAAATTCGCCGCGCTACGACTCGGACGGCACGGCCGCGGCGTCAGGCGCGGTGGGCGTCTCACCCTCGGGCGCCTTGGGTTCGGGCACCCAGTACAAGATGCGCACGCAGCTCTCGCACTGCAGGATCTGATCGCCAGCACGGATTTGATTGTAGAGATGCGGCCGCACACGCACGCGGCACACCGAGCACAGGCCGTCGATGACGCGTGCGATGCCGATGCCCTTGCGGCCCTTGGCCACCTGTTCGAAGGTGGCGAGCAGACGCGGCTCGATGGTCTTCACGAGCTCGGCACGGTCCGTCAGCAACGTCGCCAGGGCGTCCTTCACGGCGGCGGTTTCGGCCGTGATGGCGGTCTTCTCTGCCGCCACGCTTTTCTTCTCGGCGGCCAGTGTGGCTTCGGCGGCCTTCACCACGGCGGCGCGCTCGTCGATCTCGAGCATCCGTTCGAGTTCGATGCTTTCGATGCGTTCCACTTCGGCCGAAAACGTGCCGATCTCGTGCTGCAGGGCGTGGAACTGCTTGTTGTCCTTGGCCTGCATCAGCTGCTCTTTGTATTTCGAGACACGCTGCTGGGCGACCGAGGCTTCCTTCTCGAGTTCCTGTTTGGCAGCCCGCGACACGGCCAGCGCGGCCTTGGCCTTCTCGAGGGCCTGCGTGGCGTCGGCCAGCTTCGCGTCGAGAGCATCGACTCGCACCGGGGCATCGGCGAGACGCCGCCGCGCGTCCTCAGCCCGGGTTTCCAAATCCTGCAGGGTGAGGAGCGAAGTGATGGCTGGTAGCATCGGGGCCTCAAGCATAGCGTAGGATCCGACGATGGAACACGCCGCCGAGACGCTGCAGGCCGGAGCGGTCTCTCTTGCCAGCTGGCGGAGGGTCTATTTCGGGGCTGGTCCCCTGCTCGACGCTGCCTGCCGCCCGCGGGTTGAGGCAGCCGCGCGCGCTATCGACCGCGTCGTGGCTGCCGGAGCCCCGGTGTACGGCGTGAACACCGGGTTCGGCAAGCTGGCCTCGGCGCGCATCGACACCGCGGATCTGACCACCTTGCAGCGCAACATCGTGCTCTCGCACTGCGCGGGCGTGGGCGATCCGTTGTCGGTGCCAGTGACCCGGCTGATGATGGCGCTGAAGTTGGCGAGTCTGGCGCAGGGGGCGTCGGGCGTGCGCTGGGATACGCTGCAGCACCTGGCCGGGTGCTTGGACCGAGGGCTGGTGCCGGTCGTGCCGGGCCAGGGGTCCGTCGGCGCGTCCGGGGACCTGGCGCCGCTGGCGCATATGTCGGCCGCCTTACTCGGGGTGGGCGAGTTCACGGTGAGCGGACAACGCGTGCCGGCCACCCAAGCCCTGGCACGCGTCGGTCTGGCGCCGATCGTGCTCGGCCCCAAGGAAGGGCTGGCGCTGCTGAACGGCACCCAGGCCTCGACGGCCTTGGCGCTGGCCGGGCTGTTCGACGCCGAGCGCGTCTTCCAGGCGGCGCTCGTCACCGGTGCCCTGACGACCGACGCCGCCAAGGGGTCGGACGGTCCGTTTGACGCGCGCATTCAGCGACTACGCGGGCAACCAGGCCAGGTCGCCGTGGCCGCGGCGCTCGCGCAGCTGATGCACGGCAGCGCGATCCGCCAATCGCATCTTGTCGGCGACGCGCGCGTGCAGGATCCCTACTGCCTGCGGTGTCAGCCGCAGGTGATGGGCGCGTGCCTCGACCTGCTGCGCCAGGCTGCCGGCACCCTCGCCATGGAAGCCAACGGTGTGTCCGACAACCCGCTCGTGTTCCCCGACACGGGCGAGGTGATTTCGGGCGGCAACTTCCACGCGCAGCCGGTGGCGTTTGCCGCCGACATCATCGCGCTCGCCATCTGCGAGATCGGCTCGATTGCCGAGCGGCGCCTGGCGATGCTGGTCGACTCGGCGCTGTCGGGCCTGCCGGCGTTCCTCACGCCCAATCCCGGCCTGAACTCCGGTCTGATGATTCCGCAGGTGACGGCCGCCGCGCTCGTGTCCGAGAACAAGCAGCGGGCGTATCCCGCCAGCGTGGACTCGATTCCGACCTCGGCCAATCAGGAGGACCACGTGTCGATGGCGGCGCATGGCGCGCGCCGCCTCCAGCCAATGGCGGCCAATGCCGCACACGTGATCGGCATCGAGCTCATTGCCGCGGCGCAAGGCTGCGGCTTTCACGCGCCGCTCAGGTCGAGTGACCGGCTGGAGCGGGCGATCGCGCTGCTGCGCGCGGACGTGCCGCCGCTTGACCACGACCGGTACCTGGCCGGCGACATCCGCCTGGCCACGGATCTGGTGCAGTCGGGTCGTCTGGCCGAGGCGGCCGGGGCCGACCTGATGCCCGCGCTCGACGGGTCCGCGCAGTCGGCCTGAGCCATGGCGGTCAACGACTGGCTCACCGTCACGCGCGGCGATGCCCCCCTGGTTGTCTCCGTGCCACACGCCGGCACGCAGTTTCCGGAGGACTTGGAGCGCCGCTTCGTGTCGCCGTGGCTCGCGCGCAAGGATGCCGACTGGTGGCTCGACCGACTGTATGCCTTCGCCGTTGGCCTGGGTGCCACGGTCGTGCGCACGGCGGTGTCGCGCTCGGTCGTCGACGTGAATCGCGATCCTCGTGGCCGGTCGCTCTATCCCGGCCAGGCCACGACCGCGCTATGCCCGGTCGACACCTTCGATGGCGAGGCGCTCTACGTCCCGGGCGGCGAACCCGACGAGGGCGAGATCGCCGAGCGCCGGGCGCACTACTTCGACCCGTATCACGCCGCGCTTGCGAGCGAGCTGGCGCGCCTACGTGCGCGCCATGCCCACGTGGTGCTCTACGACGGCCACTCGATCCGCTCCGTCGTCCCACTTCTCTTCGACGGGGTGCTCCCGCAGTGGAACATCGGCACCAACGACGGGCAGAGCTGCGGGCCCACGTTGACGCGGATGGTCGAGTCGCGGTGCGACGCGTCTGGCCAGCCGCGCGTCACGAACGGCCGTTTCAAGGGCGGCTACATCACGCGTCACTACGGGCGGCCCGCAAACGGGGTGCATGCGCTGCAGATGGAGCTAGCGTGCCGTGGCTACATGCGCGAGCCCGAGGGGGCCGCGATGCCCGAGAACTGGCCGTCGTCGTACGTCGATAGCGAGACGGCCCCGCTGCGCCTGACGCTGCATGCGATCCTCGAGGACGCCGTGGCCTTTGCGGCCGAGGCGTCACTGGGACCCGCCACGGGAGTGCTATGAGCCGAATCATCCGTGCCGCCCGCGGCACGACCCGAACCGCGAAGAGCTGGCTGACCGAAGCGCCGCTGCGCATGCTGATGAACAACCTCGACCCGGAGGTGGCCGAGCGCCCCGAGGACCTCGTGGTCTACGGCGGGATCGGCCGCGCGGCGCGCAACTGGGACTGCTACGACCGCATCGTCGAATCGTTGACGGCGCTCGACGACGACCAGACGCTGCTCGTGCAGTCGGGCAAGCCCGTGGGCGTGTTCCAGACCCATCGCGACGCACCGCGCGTGCTCATCGCCAACTCGAACCTGGTGCCGCACTGGGCCACGTGGGAGCACTTCCACGCCCTCGATCGCCTGGGCTTGATGATGTACGGCCAGATGACGGCCGGCTCCTGGATCTACATCGGCAGCCAGGGCATCGTGCAGGGCACCTACGAGACGTTGGTCGAGATGGGGCGGCAGCACTACGGCGGATCGCTCGCTGGCCGCTGGATTCTCACGGCCGGGCTCGGCGGGATGGGCGGCGCGCAACCGCTGGCAGCCACCATGGCCGGCGCCTCGTGCCTGGCGGTGGAATGTCAGCAGAGCCGCATCGACATGCGCCTGCGGACGCGGTACATCGATGTGCAGGCGGTCTCGCTCGACGAGGCGCTCGCGATGATCGACGAGAGCCGCCAATCGGCGCACCCGAGGTCAATTGCGCTCCTTGGCAACGCCGCCGACGTGTTTACGGAGCTGGCCCGGCGCGGCGCCCGTCCAGACGCAGTCACCGACCAGACCTCCGCGCACGATCCGGTGAACGGCTACCTGCCGCAGGGCTGGACGGTCGAGCAGTGGTTCGAGCGGCGCGTCAGCGATCCCGCCGGCACGGCCCAGGCCGCGAAGCGGTCGATGGCCGTGCAAGTGACCGCGATGCTCGCGTTCAAAGACGCCGGCGTGCCCACCTTCGACTACGGCAACAACATCCGGCAGATGGCCAAAGACGAGGGCGTCGCGCGCGCGTTCGACGTCCCGGGTTTCGTGCCGGCCTACATCCGCCCGCTCTTCTGCCGCGGCGTCGGGCCGTTCCGGTGGGCCGCGCTGTCGGGCGATCCCGAGGACATCCACAAGACCGACGCCGTGGTGAAGTCGCTCATGCCCGATGATGCGCATCTGCACCGCTGGCTCGACATGGCCCGTGCGCGCATTCGGTTCCAGGGTCTGCCGGCGCGCATCTGCTGGGTGGGCCTGGGCGATCGCCATCGTCTCGGCCTGGCGTTCAATGCGATGGTGCGATCGGGCGAGCTGACGGCGCCGGTCGTGATCGGTCGCGACCATCTGGATTCGGGGTCGGTGGCATCGCCCAATCGCGAAACCGAGGCGATGCGCGACGGGTCGGATGCGGTGTCGGACTGGCCGCTGCTGAACGCGCTCCTCAACTGCGCGTCGGGCGCCACGTGGGTGTCGTTGCACCACGGCGGCGGCGTGGGCATGGGGTTCTCGCAGCACAGCGGCATGGTCGTCGTGTGCGACGGCAGCGCCGAGGCGGATGCGCGAGTCGCGCGCGTGTTGTGGAACGACCCGGCCACCGGCGTGATGCGCCATGCCGACGCGGGCTACGACGACGCCGTGGCGTGCGCGCGGGCGCATCGGCTCAATCTTCCGATGATCGGCGCATGAGCGCGCAGCGCCTGCATGCCGCCGATGCCTTGCTGCCTTCGGGTTGGGCCCGCGACGTGCTGCTCGAGTGGAACATCGACGGACGCTTCGTGTCCGTCGTGCCGAACGCGGCGGCACCGCCCGGCGTGCCGCGCGCGCCGGGCCCGGTCGTGCCGGGCATGCCCAATCTGCACTCGCACGCGTTTCAACGATCCTTTGCCGGGCTCACGGAGTTCAGGTCCACCGCAGACGACAGCTTCTGGAGCTGGCGGGACGTGATGTATCGGTTCGCGCGTCATGTCACGCCCGACCAGCTCGAAGCCATTGCCACGTGGCTGTATATCGAGATGCTGGAAGGCGGCTACACCTCGGCGTGTGAGTTCCATTACCTGCACAACGACTCGGATGGACGGCCGTACGCCGATGACCCCACGCTGGCGATGTGCCTGGTGCGCGCGGCCCGGCGCGCGGGCATCGGTCTCACGCTGCTGCCGGTGCTCTATCAGCAGGGAGGATTCGGCGGCGCGGGGCCCACCGACGGGCAGCGGCGATTTCTTCGCACCACCGAGTCGCTCCTGTCACTCCTGACGAGCGTACGCGACGGCGTCGCGGGCGCGGACACCCGCGTGGGCCTGGCGGTTCACTCGCTGCGCGCGGTGGCGCCAGAGGCGCTGCGCGACGTGCTCAGCGGGCTCGCGCGCCTTGACGCGACCGCGCCCATCCACATCCATGTGGCCGAGCAGGTCCGCGAAGTGGAGGAATGCGTGGCGTGGAGCGGTCAGCGCCCCGTCGAGTGGCTCCTCGAGCACGCGCCGGTGGACGCGCGGTGGTGCCTCGTGCATGCCACGCACATGACCGCCGACGAGACATCTCGCGCGGCGGCGACCGGTGCGGTCGCGGGCCTGTGCCCCTCAACCGAGGCCAACCTCGGCGACGGCATCTTCGATTGGCCCGCGTGGGCGGGTGACGCCGTCGCGCATCCGGGACGGTGGGGCATCGGGTCCGACAGCCACGTCACGGTGAACGCCGCCGACGAGCTGCGCCTGCTCGAGTACTCGCAGCGTCTGCGGACGGGCCGGCGCAACGTGGCGGCCACACCCGCGCAGCCGCACGTGGCCACGGCGATGACGCTGGGGGCAGTGGCCGGCGGCGCGGCGGCGGCCGGGCGTCCGATTGCCGGACTCGAGCCGGGCCAGGGTGCGGACTTCGTCGTGCTCGATGCCGCGCATGCCCTGATGGCCGGGTTGCCGGCGCCGTTCGCCCTTGACGCACACGTGTGTGCGAGCCACCGTGTGTCGGCGATCGACGTGGTGTGTGCCGGCGGACGCGTCGTCGTCGAGCGTGGCCGACATGGGCTGCGCGCGGAAGCGGCGGACGCGTTCGTGCGAGCGCGCGCAGCGCTGGCGGCTGTGACTGCCTGAAGTCACGTCAACCCGCCGCCGCCCCGAGCGGGTGGTGGGCCCACCTGGATTTGAACCAGGGACCGACCGGTTATGAGCCGGCTGCTCTAACCGCTGAGCTATGGGCCCTCGACAGGAGGCGGTGACAGTCTACCCCGCTCGGCCACCCGCCGCCGCCGACCGGACCGTTTGGCGGGATCCGGTCTCCCCCCGCACAATAGACCTCCCGTCCCGCCGCCGGCCGGCCGTCCATCCCCCATGAACCATGCCCAGCAGTTCAGTGCGCTCCTGTCCGGCGACGCGCCGTTTCTTGCCCTCGCGCCGATGCAGGACGTGACCGATGGCGACTTCTGGACGCTCATGCACCGGTACGGCGGCGCCGATGTCTATTGGACGGAATACTTCCGGGTGCAGGCCGAGTCGCGGCCCGAGAAGTGGATTGTCGACTCGATCGTGCGGAACACGACCGGCCGGCCAGTCGTAGCGCAGCTCATCGGCAACGACATCCCTTCGCTGGTTCGCACGGCCAGGCAACTGCAGCAACTGCCGGTGGCGGCCATCGACCTGAACCTGGGGTGTCCTGCGCCGATCGTGTACCGCAAGTGTGCCGGCGGCGGATTGCTCCGCGAGCCGCAGCGTATCGACGCGATCCTCGGGGCGTTGCGCGAGGCGGTGACGATCAGGTTCACGGTCAAGACCCGTGTGGGCTTCTCGACGGTCGAGGAGTTCGACGCGTTGCTGCCGATCTTCGCCAGGCACTCGCTCGATGCCCTCACGGTGCACGCCCGCACCGTGGCGCAGATGTACCGGCTGCCCGTGCACTACGACCTCATCCGGCAGGCGTCCGACACGATGCCGTGCCCCGTCATCGCCAATGGGCATGTGAACTCCGCGGCGCAAGCGCAGGAGCTGCTGGCGCAGACCAGGGCGCGCGGGCTCATGATTGGCCGGGGCGTCATCCGCAGCCCGTGGCTGTTCAGCCAGATTCGTCAGCAACTGCGCGGCGAGCCCGTGACGCTGCAGACGGGCCGCGACGTGATGGCCTACGTGCGCGCGCTCTGGGACTCGCAGACGAGTCTCGACAAGCCAGAGAAGACGCAGTGCGAGCGCATGAAGAAGTTCGTCAACTATCTCGGTGAAGGCGTGCCCGCGCCGTTCCTGCACCAGATCCGGCGCTCGCAGACCGCGGCCGAGTTCCATGGCATCTGCGCGGACTTCCTCGACCACGACCAGCCGATGACGCTCGAGCCCTTGACGGCGGCTGGGCCGGACGACCAACGCCGACACTCTTAGCGCCACCGCTGGCGACATTCGACATCGCCGGATGTTTCATCGAAAGGCCGTCGCACTCGAGCAGGGCGGCAGGATTCACCCGCAGTACGCGGCGGAGTTCGACAACGCCTTCTCCGTGGCCTGGCACAAAGTGCGTTGGAACAAGGGGTCGTGGTCGGCAACGCCTCCGGCGACCAAGACCAAGCTGAAGGAGCCGCAGGGACGCGTCTACCTGGCCGGCGATCACCTCGACCTGAATGCCTGGATGCAGGGCGCGTTCGAGTCGGCGCGCTACGTCGCGACGGCGATTCACGCCCGGGCGACTGTGACGACGCGCCAGCGGGTGCGCTGACGCACCAGCCGGCCGGCGGCCTAGGTCAGGATGAACATCAGGGCGACGGACGCCACGATGAGAATCAACCCGACCGGAATCCAGAGCAGCGTCAGATCTTCCATGGTCTGAGAGTGTACCGGAAAAGAAGACGGGGACTTACGTCCGTCCCTCGAGGAACGCCCGCAGCTTGCGGCTGCGCGAGGGGTGCCGCAGCTTGCGCAGCGCCTTGGCTTCGATCTGGCGGATGCGCTCGCGGGTGACGGCGAAGTTCTGCCCCACTTCCTCGAGCGTGTGCTCCGAGCCTTCGCCCACGCCGAAGCGCAGCTTGATCACGCGCTCCTCGCGCGGGGTCAGCGTCTTCAGCACCGATTCGGTCTGCTCGCGCAGGTTCAGGTTGATGACCGCGTCCGCCGGCGACACCGCCGAACGGTCTTCGATGAAGTCGCCGAGATGCGAATCTTCCTCTTCGCCGATTGGCGTTTCCAGCGAGATCGGCTCCTGCGCGATCTTCAGGACCTTGCGCACCTTCGAGACCGGAATGTCCATCCGACGTGCGATTTCTTCGGAGGTGGGCTCGCGGCCCAGCTCCTGCACGAGCGCGCGCGAGGTGCGAATGAGCTTGTTGATCGTCTCGATCATGTGGACTGGAATGCGAATCGTGCGCGCCTGGTCGGCGATGGCGCGCGTGATTGCCTGCCGGATCCACCACGTGGCGTAGGTCGAGAACTTGTAGCCGCGGCGGTACTCGAACTTGTCGACCGCCTTCATGAGGCCGATGTTGCCTTCCTGAATCAGGTCGAGGAACTGCAGGCCGCGGTTGGTGTACTTCTTGGCGATCGAGACCACGAGGCGCAGGTTGGCTTC
>JANORI010000839.1:0-1725 GCA_031415235.1 Acidobacteriota bacterium
GCCTGCAGGTAGCTGTTGGCCCAGGCGAGCTGGAACGACTCGTCGGAGTAGATGTTGCCGGCGAAGCCGCGCTTCTCCCACGGCCGGCTCTTGAAGCCCACCATCACCTTGGCGTTGGCGCCGTAGCCGAGTTCGGCAATCGCCTTGCGCTTCACGGCCGGCAGGTCGACGTCGATCTTCACCTCGCGCAGCATCGAGAAGGGAATCGTCATGATGACGATGTCGGCGTCTTCGTCCACGACGCGGCCGCCGGTCTGGAAGGTGAGCGTGAAACCGCGGCCCTTGCTCCTGATGGCCTCGAGCGTGTGCAGCATCTGAATCTGCGGCTGCACGCGCTTGGCCAGTTCGTCGGTCACGCGCTGATTGCCGCCGCGCACCTTGTAGCGCTCGTCGCTCTCGCCGAGCACCGCGCAGGCACTGGTGTCGGTGAGGTCGCCGGTGCCGATGAGGAACAGGAAGTTGAGCGCCGACTGCTCGCCCAGCTCGAGGCCGTACTCGGTGACGTAGGCCGCCTCGAGCATCTCACGCATCCAGCCGGTGGCGCCGATGGCCGTGAAGTACTCGTCGAGCGACTGCTTGTCGAAGACCGATCCGTCGCCTTCGATCTCGTAGTTCACGACCTCGCCGATCGAATCGTAGTCGGCGGCGATCTTCTTGGCGATGGGCACGAAGGCCGCGGCCGCCTGCGCCTGCGTGTAGTGCCGGCCGTTGACGAAGTAGGTTTCGGCCTTGAGCGTGTCGGTGCCGGCTCCGAGCGTGTCGACGCGCTCCAGACCGAACTCGGTCATGAGCGCGAGCATCTCTTCGTGGCCGCTGTCGATGAACTCGCCGCCCAGTTCGGTGGTGAGGCCCGTACCCAACAGGTCGGAGGCCGTGAACATGCGGCCGCCGATGCGGTTGGCGCCTTCGAAGATCTTGGCGGTGAGACCGGCCTTCTGCAGCTTGTAGGCGGCGTTCAGTCCCGCCACACCGGCGCCCACGATGGCGATCTTCGGCGCACCTGATCCAGCCGGTGGCGCCGTCGCCGGCCCGCCCGTGGCGGGGGCCGGCGGCGCTGGCGCCGTGCCACCGCAACCCGCTGCCAGGGTGAGGGCCGACAACGCCGCCGAGTCACGCAGGAAGCGGCGGCGCGAGTAGGCCATTTCGACCAGCTCGTCGAGCGGCGGTGTCTTCGGCCCGCGCCGCGCCGACAAGGCCGCCAGGCGGAACGCGCGCCGCAGAGAGTTCACCAGGGGAGTGTGCGCCACATCAGCCTCCGTTCAAGACTTCACGAGGGCGCGCAGTTCACTCAAGCGCGCCACCAGTTCGTTGCGATCCATGTTGCGATAGAGCTCCGGCAGCACCTCGCGCGACGTGCACTCCTGCACCGCGGCCAGGATCTGCAGCTCGCGTTCGAGCTGGCTGGTGGCCGGAATGAAGTCGTCGAACGCGTGGCGCAGCACCGCGATCGATGCCACGAGCTGACCTTGCTCGTCGACCTCGGCCGAGAGCAGCGCGCGCGCCAGAATCGCCTCGATGTCGGCACCCGACAACCCGGTGGGATCGTCGGTGACCTGCGCGATGGCCGTGGCCTCGGTGCGCACGCCGCTCTTCTTCAGCATCAGCCGGAAGAGCGTGTCGTGTTCCTCCGCCGTCTGCGGATAGAAGAGCGCCAGGTGCTCTTCGGCGCGGCCCTGCCGCTTCAGGTCCACCGGCAAGAGGTCGGGACGCGAGGTGATCAGGAAC
>JANORI010000840.1:0-6404 GCA_031415235.1 Acidobacteriota bacterium
GGCGTCATCGCCATGATTCGCGCCGGCTTCGACCCGGCCGGCACCGCAGTGAAGGTCGGCAACATCGACCGCGGCAAGACCCTGTTCGCCGGCAAGGGCACCTGCGCCACCTGCCACCGGGCGGGGGCCGAGGGCCCGCGCACCGCGCCAGATCTCAGCGACATCGGTGCCTTGCGCACGCCGGCGGCGCTGCAACGCGCCATGCTCGAGCCCACGCGCGCCATGCCGCCCATCAACCGGCCCATGACCATCCAGACCACCGCCGGTCGCACGATTCGCGGGCGCCGCGTGAACGAAGACACGTTCTCGATGCAGCTCGTGGACGACGCGGGTCACCTCGTCACGGTGGTGAAGAAAGACATCAAGAGCGTCGATGCCGGCAAGACGTCGCCGATGCCGTCAGTGGCCAAGACCCTCGCGCCCGACGAGGTCGCCGACCTCGTGGCCTATCTGTTGTCGCTGCGAGGTGCGCAATGAGCCGCCGTTTCCGTTCCGTTCTGGCGCTGCTGGCGCTCGTGGTCACGTCCACCTACGCGCTCGACGCGCAAGTCACGTCCGATCGGCTGCTGCGCGCGGCCTCGGAACCGCAGAACTGGTTGAACTACGGCGGCACCTACACCAGTCAGCGCTACAGCACGCTCGACCAGATCACGCCCGCCAACGTGATCCGGCTCGAATCCAAGTGGGTCGTGCAGAACCAGGTGTTCGGCGCCTGGCAGTCGAATCCCATCGTCGTCGACGGCGTGATGTACGTCACGCAGCGCCCCAACGACGTGATGGCCGTGGACGGCGTGACCGGCTCGCTCTACTGGCTCTATCGCCACACGCCATCAGCCGACGCGAAGGTGTGCTGCGGCGCCAACAACCGTGGCGTCGCGATCCTGGGCGACACGGTGTTCATGGGCACGCTCGACGCGCGGCTCATCGCGATTGACGCGGTGACCGGCAAGGCGCGCTGGAACATCGAAGTGGGCGACGTGAAGGCCGGCTACTCGATCACCATGGCGCCGCTCATCGTGAAAGACAAGGTGATGGTGGGCGTGGGCGGCGGCGAATATGGCATCCGCGGGTATGTCGCGGCCTACGACGCGAAGACCGGCAAGGAGGCGTGGAAGTTCTACACGATTCCTGGTCCCGGCGAACCCGGCCACACCACCTGGGAAGGCGACGACTGGAAGACCGGCGGCGCGCCCGCGTGGGTCACTGGCTCGTACGACCCGGCGCTGAACCTCGTCTACTGGGGCATCGGCAACCCCGGACCCGATTGGAATCCCAAGCAGCGTCCCGGCGACAACCTCTACGCCGATAGCGCGATCGCGCTCGACGCCGACACCGGCACGTTGAAGTGGCACTTCCAGTTCACGCCCAACGATCCCTACGACTACGACGCCGTGCAGGTGCCGGTGCTCGTAGACCGGATGTGGAAGGGCCAGCCCCGCAAGCTGATGCTGTGGGCGAACCGCAACGGCTACTTCTACGTGCTCGACCGCGTCACCGGCGAGTTCCTGTCGGGCACGCCGTTCGTGAAGGTGAACTGGGCGAGCGGCCTCGACGCGAAGGGCCGCCCGATGCAGACGCCACAGCCAGCCGGTCAGCCCACCTATCCCGGCAACCAGGGCGGCACCAACTGGTATCTGCCTGGTTACAGCCCGCGCACGGGGCTCTTCTACTTCTCGGCGTGGGAGAACTACGGCACCATCTACCGCCCCGAAGAGGCGGAGTACAAGCCGGGACAGCTCTTCACCGGCGGCGGCTTCTCGGTGGTCACGCCCGCACCCGGCGCGCCCACGATCGGCATCGGCCGGCGCGGCCCGATCAACAACTGGACCGATGAAGTGGGCAACGGCGCGGTGATCGCCATGGACCCCGAGACCGGCCAGCCGAAGTGGAAGCTGCGCCAGCACGACGTGAGCGACGCCGGCATGCTCACGACCGCCACCGACCTGCTCTTCACTGGCGGACGCGAAGGCCACTTCATGGCAATTGACGCGAAGAACGGCACGCTGCTGTGGAAGGCGAGCCTGGGCGGCCAGATCGTGATGGGTCCGGTCACCTACATGGTGGAGGGCAAGCAATACGTGTCGGTCATTGCCGGCAGCACGCTCGTCACCTTCGGCCTGCGCGACTAGTTCATGAACGTCCCAGACCGACGCGCGTTCCTGGCGTTCTGCGCATCGACGGGTCTTACCTCCACGTTGCTGCCGGGCGTGCTGTGGGCGCAGATTCAACCCGGGACGAAGGCGATCACCCTCGACGTAGTGCGCGCCTCGGCGCAACTGGCAGGACTCGTCTGGACCGACGCGGAATGCCAGGACCTGCTGGACTCGCTGTCGAGCCTGGCCCGTGGGGCCGAGGGCATCGACAAGTCCACGCTGACCAACGCGTCGCCACTGCCGCTGCACTTCGACCCGTGGCCCGCTGGCGTGCCGCGACCGCCGACGCCCACCGCGCCCGCAGTGTTCCGCACGACGCCGGCCGCGCGCGTGAGCCGCCCGGCGAACCTCGAGACAGCGGCGTTCTGGCCGGTCTCGCACCTGGCGCGCCTGCTTCAGACGCGACAGGTCACGTCGGTCGCACTCACGACGATGTACCTGTCGCGACTGAAGCAGCACAACGGCGCGCTGAACTGCGTGGCGGCGCTCACCGAGGAGCGGGCGCTCGCCGAAGCCGCCGCGGCCGACGTGGAAATTGCCGCGGGCAGATACCGCGGACCGCTGCACGGCATCCCCTACGGCGTGCAGGACATCATCGCCGCCAAGGGCTACCCGACGCGCTGGGGCGCACCCCCGTTCGAGCGCCAGACCTTCGACGAGGATGCCACCGTGGTGCGGCGCCTGTACGACGCCGGCGCCGTGCTCGTCGCCAAGCTCACCACCGGAGAGATGGCCTTCGGCGATCAGTGGGCCGGCGGTCGCACCAACAACCCATGGAACCCCGAAGAAGGGTCGAGTGGATCCTCGGCAGGCCCTGGTGCGGCCACCGCCGCGGGCCTCGTGGGCTTTTCGATCGGCACCGACACGGGCGGCTCGATTCTGTCGCCCGCCGTGCGGTGCGGCATCGTGGGCCTGCGGCCAACGTTTGGACGCGTCAGCCGCCACGGGGTGATGGCCGCGGGTACCACGCTCGACAAGATCGGCCCGATGTGCCGGCACGCCGAGGACTGCGCCATCGTGTTGCGCGCCATCGCCGGACCCGACGGCCACGACCTGGCCGTGCGCGACCTGGCAATCACGTTCGATGCCACGGCAGGACGCTATCCCACGCGCATCGGCTACGTGCCGGCCATGCTCGACGCCGAGACCGACCCCGAGAAACGCGCCAACAACGCGCGCGCGCTCGCCTTGCTGGCGCGCCTGGGCTGCACGACCGCGGCCATCACGCTGCCGGGCGGCGACCTCAGCTACTTCATCGAGTACGTGGAACGTGCGGCGGCCTTCGACAGCTTCACCACGTCTGGCGCGCACGCCGGACTGCGTCCGCGCACGAGCCGGTACCTGCGCGCGTGCCAGCTCGTGACGGCCGTGGACTACCTGCAGGCCAACCGGCGACGCGCCGTGATCATGCAGGAGGTGGCGCGCGCCATGCGCGAGGTCGACGCCGTGATGTTCACCTCGCTGACGCTCGACTCGCGCACGAGTCTCAATCCGGTGATGAGCCTCACCGGCCATCCGTCCATCGCAGTGCCAAACGGCCTCGAGGTCAATGGCTCACCGGCGGGCGTGATGTTCACGGGACACCTGTATCGCGAGGGCGATCTGGTGGCGCTGGCCCGCGCGTGGCAGGACGCGACGGGCGACGCGGGCGCGGTCCCGCCACGCTTCGCCCCTGCCTGAGCGCGCGACCGCGGCCAGGCGCTCAGGGCTGGGTGGGAATCGGCTTGCCGTAGGCGTAGGCCTGCGAGTCTTCGGCGTCGAGCGCGGCCTGGTCGAACCTGAAGTAGGTGCGCGGCGGCAGGATGCCCCACGTGTTCGACGAGTGCGGGTCGTCGGGAAAATGCCGCGGCTCGTGGTCGGCCGGCAACTGCTCGAGGTCGGCGAACAGCTCCACGAACAACTCTTCTTCGCGCATGCGGAAGTAGCTGAAGAGATTGCGCGCCATGCCGTGGCGCCCCGGGCCCCACACGAGGTGGCGGCGGTTCTGCGCCAGGTGACCGAGCGCCACGCGCATCTCGCCCCAGTCCACCAGCTCGAAGGCCAGGTGGTGGATGTGCGCGAGGTCCTTCTGCAGGAAGGCGAGCACGTGGTGGTCGCGGTCGACGTGCAGCCACACGCCTTCGGTGCCGATCCAGTCGGTGACGCCGAAGCCGAGCACCTGCGTGTACCACTGCACCTGCCGCTGCACGTCGGCGGTCAGGAAGTTCACGTGGCCGAACTTGCGGGGATGCCAGCCCGGCACGCGGGTGGAGTGCCGCACCTCGGCGGGCCGGGTGTCGGCCGGGCGCACCCGCGCGATGAGCCGCACGCGGTTGCCGTCGGGATCGATGGTTTCGAGCGCCTCGCCGCGCACCGGCACCGGCACGCGTGACACGGCGGCGCCGCGGGCGGCGAGCGTCTGCGCGGCGTGGTCGAGGGTGACGCCTGGGGCGAGCTCATAGCACACGTAGTCGAGGCCGGCCGGCGCGGTGGATGCCACGAGGGTCAGGGCGAAGTCTTCGTGCGCGCAGCGCAACACCACGGTGGTGCCGTCCACGGACTCGCCGTGCAAGCCGAGGATGTGCTCCCAACGCGAGCGCGCCTCGGCCAGATCGGCCACACGCAAGCCGGCATGGTGCAGCGCGCCGACGAGTCGTTCGGTGCTCATGTCGTTCCTCCAGCGGGCGCGGCGCCTGCCGCTCCACGGGCGATTCGCTCGCGCGCCTCGGCCTCGGGAATGGCCAGCGCCACGTGCAGGGTCTGTTCGGTGATGCGCGGCGGGTCGCCCACGTCGACCAGATCGCGATCCAGCTCCACGACGGTGTTTTCGAGACGCCCGATGCCCGAGATCGCCACGGCCACGACGTCGCCGGGCGCCACGGGCCGGCTGTTGGCCGGCGTGCCGGTCAGCAGCACGTCGTGCTCTTCGAGGGTGATGAGCCGCGAAATATCGGCAATCTGATACGCCACGCTGAAGATCAGGTCGGTACCGGTGTGGGCTTCCTGCACGACGGCGCCGTTCACGTAGGTGCGCAGCCAGACGTCGGCGGGATCGAGGTCCGCGGCGTCGACCATCACGGGGCCGAGCGGGCAGAAGCCGTCCTGTCCCTTCACGCGAAACATCGCGCCGCGGTCGGCGTGGCGGAAGTCGTGCACGCCGAAGTCATTGGCGATGGTGTAGCCCTTCACGTAGTCGAGCGCGTGTGCGATCGACACGTTGGTGCACGTGCGGCCCATGACCACGACCAACTCACCCTCGTAGTTCAGGAACTGGCAGCCGCGGGGACGCGCGACCGGCACGCCGTGCGCCGAGACCGCGCCGAGCGGCTTCATGAAGTACGACGGATACTGCGGGGGCGCCGCCATCTTGTACTCCACGCACCGGCTGCGATAGGTGAGGTGCGTCGCGATGATCTGACGGGGCGCGATGGGCGCCGCGTAGCGCGCGCCCGCGGCAGGCAGGCGCACGCCCGTGTCGAGCACGAGCGTCTCGCCGTCGAGCACCGCTGCGACGATCTGGCCGTCGTGCCACACCCGCGCGCGCGTCACCGGTGCGCCCACTTGTCGTGCTGCGTGAGCACCTGACCGCCGTGCACCGTATAGGCGAACGTGAAGCGGAAGCCCTTGCCGATCGTGCGCGGCGCAATCGCCTGCAACGGCTCGAGCGTGTGGGCTCCAAGCGTGAGTTCGGCGTCGCCTTCCCAGATGTCGGTCACCTCGCGGTCCTGCCCGCCCGAGCGCACCAGCTCGAACACGTCGGGCACAAGGCCGTCGTAGGCCGGAAAGTGCCGGGTGTTGGCCATCGGCGGCGAGTTCACCGTCGGGCCTTCGGGGGAAATCCCTCGCAAGGTCACGACCGCGCGCGCAATTTCACGACTGCCCGCGGTGCACGTGCCGGCAAACCGCGCGCCCGGCTCCAAACGCGGCGTCGCCTTCCCTATCGGATACGTGCGCGTCATGTGCACCGAGCCGAGCTTCTTTGGAAAGCCCTGCACCCAGCCGCGATACATCGCAAAGTCCTTGTCGACCCAGATGTAGACGCAGCGGCTCATCGGCTGTCCCTGATAGGTGCAGCCGACCACCAGGAAGAACTCCTTGTACTGGCCCTGCACGGGATCGAGCAGCTCGTTCCCGCCCGTGGAGCAACACTGCCAGTCGGCGAAAATCGCGGCCACGGCGCCAGGGTCGGCGGCCGGCTCCAGCTCCTTGGGCAGCAGCGCGATCACCGCGTCAGGGTCGGTGTGGTACTCGACGATCAGGAAGTCGCCGACG
>JANORI010000841.1:0-2643 GCA_031415235.1 Acidobacteriota bacterium
CGCTTGCGCGGGCGGCGGGACGGCCTGGGCCGCCGGGACGCGTGGACGGACGTCGAGCAGGTGTGCGAGGTGGCATGTGCAGTCGGTTCCTAGCCGCTAGCCGCTAGTTCCTAGCCGCTGTGGACGCCCGCAGCGCGAGCGCGCTCTAGTATCGCATCAGGTCGCGCCAGAAACGCGTGAGTTCCCAGACATCGGAGGCGGCGGCCGAGCGATCCACCTCGGCGTGGGTAATGAGCCCGCTCAGCAGGGCTCGCACCAGCACCTGGCCGCGCAGGTGCGACGCAAGAAACAGCGTCTCGACCGGAGGGATGACCGAGTCTTCGCTGCCGTGGAGCAAGAACACTGGGGCGCGCGGGGGCGGCACGCTCTCCGCGGACATGGCGCGCACCTCGGCGCTTGCGCCGAGGCCTTCCACCACCGGCAGCAGCAGGGGACCGAGTCTGTCCACCGCCCGGTCGTTCACATGGGTCATGAGCGTGCGCGACGGTTCGGGCAGCCCCGCGGCATACGTGCGGGCGTGCGCGAACTCGGCTTCGGCCTGCGCCATGTCGACCAGCGTCAGCGACGACGCCCGGAGGTAGATGCCGATCCCCGTGCGAAGCGGCTCGACCTGGTCGGCGGGCACCACTTTGTCAGCGAAGGAGAGCAGCACGACCGTGACGCCGTAGTCGTGCGGCGGACGCGTCACAAGGGACGTGGCGCCGGTGACGGCGTCGCCCATCGCGGCGGCCGCCGGCGGATCTGGCGCGCCGCCAGAACACAGATAGCGCATCACGCGTGCCAGGTCGCCGTGACCGCCAAACGACATCACGAAGGCGACGTGGTCGCGCAGCGCCGGCCGGCCGGCCGCGACGACCGAGAGCCCGCCAGAGAAGCTGATGCCGACCATGCCGACTTTGCCGTCGGGGGCCAGCTCTGGCTGACGCGCGATCCACGTGGCGGCGTCCTCGATCACGTCGGTGTTGGCGGGCGTGATCCTGAACTGCCGGAGGTCAGGCGGCGCCACGGTGACCACGGCGTAACCGGTCGCGGCGAAATCCTCGGCCATGCCCACGAGCCTCGTCTCGTCGATGCCGTCCATGTGCACACCGGGCACGAGCAGCACCGTGCGCGTGGCCCCGGCGGCGCGATAGATGCGCGCGGGCACGGCGCCGTGGCGAGTGGCGATGGGCGGCAGCTCTTCGCGAGTCGTGACGTGGGCGCGCGCGGCGGCGATGCGGCCAGGCACGCCATCGGTCAAGTTGGCGGCACGTACGATGAACGCCGCCGCGTCCACGTACGGCAGCGCCACCCACCTCGTCGTGGCGATGACGATCACGGCGGCAATCACTGCGCGGACGACCCGGGAATTCATCACGACGGCGCATGTTACACTGCCCGGTCGTGAAGCGCCTCGTGGTTGCGGTGGACGGTCCTGCTGGCGCGGGGAAGGGTACTATTGCCCGCGCAACGGCCCGCGCGCTCGGTTATCGGCACGTCGACACCGGGGCGATGTATCGGGCCGTCGCTTGGCTGGCCCTCGACCGGGGCATTCCGCTCGAGAGCGCCGACGCGGTGATGGCCCTGGCGCGCGACGCCGTATTCGAAATGCCCGAGGGACACATCCGCATCGATGGTCACGACGTATCCGGCCGGATCCGGACGCCCGACATGGATCGAGCCGCGGCGCTCGTGGCGCGCAACGGCGCCGTGCGCGAGGTGCTCGTCGAGCGGCAGCGCGCGCTGGGGCGCGACGGCGGCGTGGTGATGGAGGGACGCGATATCGGCACCGTGGTGTTTCCGGGCGCCGAGTTGAAGATCTATCTCGACGCGTCGCCAGACGAGCGCGCGCGTCGACGCGCGTCCGATGCCACCCATACGGGCGGACAGCAGGGTAGCGTGGCGTATGTCGCGGAGGGGCTGGCCGCGCGCGATCGATCGGACTCGACCCGCAGCGTGGCGCCGCTCGTGCGGGCGGACGATGCGGTGTACATCGACACCACGGGCATGCCGGTGAACGACGTGATCGCCCGCGTGCTGGCGCTCGTACACGAAAAAGCCGGGAACGCATAAGCGTCCCCGGCCTCTCCTGGCGTGAGCGAGCCGCGAGCACCTCTCCGCCAGCCGCTGTCCCTAGCGGTCCTCGAAGTCCTCGGACGAGGCTGGATCCAGTTCCCAGCGGTCGTGGTCGCGGTCGGCGATTTCGTCACCGCCGCGCAGTTCCTCGTCGTCGTCGTACTGGATGCCGAGCGCCTGGCCGATGGCCTCCACCTCGTTCTGGTCGGGGGTGGGATTCTCGCCGCCAGGAGCGCCTTCGCCCGCGGTTTCAGCCGCCTCCCAGTTGGCATCGACATCGCCGGCGGTCAACAGGGGACCCGCTGACGTGTGGTGCGCCAGCTTCACGCGCATCTCGTCGGCGCCACTGCTGGCCGCGCTGGAGTGCCGCTGCGGCACCAGGCTGGAGGGCGGAGACGGCGGCAGGTCGGATTCGCGCATGACTCGACGCTCGCGGTCGAGGGACGGAACCTTTCGCGCTGGCGCGGCTACTGGCGCCTTCTTGGCGGCCCGCTTGACGACGACCGCAGACGCCACGGCCTTCTTGACCACGGCCTTCTTAACGTCAGCCTTCTTAACGACAGCTGTCGTGACGACGACCCTCTTGAC
>JANORI010000842.1:0-2789 GCA_031415235.1 Acidobacteriota bacterium
CTACCAGCCGCTCTACAAGCGCTCGCCGCTCAGGCTTGGCAACGGCATCGACCTCGACGTGAAGTCGAATCAGGCGAAGCAGGAAATCCATTCCTACGGCGTGCTGCAGGAGCACACCAAGATCATCGCGTTCGAACCGCATCTGCACGCGCCCGGCGTGCGCATGTGCATCGAAGCCGTGTGGGGCCACAACATCCTCACGCTCAACTGCGTGGGCTACGACCACAACTGGGTGAAGCAATACGTCTACGACGACGACTCGGCACCGCTCCTGCCCAAGGGCACGATCGTGCACCTCATCGGATTCCTGGATACCACGTCGGCGAACCCGAATGTGGCCGACGCCAGGAATTGGGCCGGCGGCGGACGGCGGTCGGTGGCCAACATGTTCATCGACCTCGGCTACTCGGTGTCGCTCACCGAAGAGCAGTTCCAGGCTGAGATGGCCTCGCGTCGCGCAAAGATGAAGAACCGCAACGAGTACGACATCGGCTGCCCGCTCTGCTGGGCCCCGCCGCCGCCCACCACGGCCGCGCCCGCCGGGGCCGCCGCGGGGAGACAGCAGCAGTGATCCGACCGTCGAATTGGCGCTCCCTTGCTTTTCTCGCCGCTCTCGCCGCCGGCCTGGCGCTGCTCGGTCCGGTGCGCGCGCAGACCCGCTACACGTTTTCCAGTGGCCAGCCGCTGTCGCCGTCGTACGAGGGCTGGATGGCCAATCCTGACGGCACCTTCACGATGTACTTCGGGTACATGAACTCGAACTGGCAGCAGGAGTTCGATATTCCGGTCGGGCCGGCCAACACGATCGAGCCCGGCGGTCCCGATCAGGGCCAGCCCACGCACTTCTATCCGCGGCGCAACCCGTTCCTGTTCACGGTGCGGGTGCCGAAGGAACTCGGGACGAAGGAACTCATCTGGACGCTGACCGCCAACGGCAAGACCGAGAAGGCGTACGCGTCGCTCAAGACCGACTACCAGATCGATCCCCAGGTGATCTCGACCGAAGTCGGTGGCGACTTCGGCAGCCTGCGCGACGAGCTGCGCACCAACGTGCCGCCGACACTCGAAGTGTTCGGCGCCCGACGCCGCACGGTGAAGGTCGGCGAGCCGGTGACGCTCACCGCCGTGGCGAATGACCCGGACAACATCCCGAAGCGTCGGCCAGACCGCAAGCTCACGCCGGAAGCCGCCAAGGTTGCGCTGTACCGACCGCCAGGTTCGATCGTGCCGTCGAGCGGACCGGGCCTGCGCCTGTCGTGGACGGTGTATCGCGGCAAGGCCGAGGCCGTGGCGTTGTCGCCCGACCAGATGAAGACCTGGACCGACACGCGCGCCTACGGCAATTCGCCCTGGTCGCCGCCGTGGTTCATTCCGGAAGCACCGAAGGACGGCAAGTGGCTGTCGCACGCCACGTTCAGCGAGCCCGGCGAGTACGTGCTGCGGGCCGTGGCCAGCGACGGCGCGCTCTTCAGCTACAGCAACGTGACCGTCGTCGTCACGCGCTGAGCGCTGACGCAGCCCACCTGCGCCCCACTACGACGCTGTTGTTTGGGAACCGTTTCATGCAGACGAGTTTCGCAGGGCGTCGGCAGGGGTTCGCAGGTCCAATACCTGTTAGCCAGCGCTGGGGCCTGGCACGGGTGCAGCCCCTACGCCGATTCGTCGGGCCATCGCCGACCAGTTTCCATACGTAGTGGCCTTCGAGGTGGATGACGAACACAGTCAGAAGAGGAGTACCTCACCCGGGAGTTTTTGCTGCCCTTCTTCGGCAAGTGTCACGTCGCCTACATCCCGAACGGCCGGGTCATCGGGCTCAGCAAGATTCCCCGCCTGGTGGACATGTACGCCCGCCTCTTGCAGGTGCAGGAACGGATGACCAGTCAGATCGCCGAGACGATTCGCGACACCGTGTAGCCGCTCGGCGTGGCGGTGGTGTGCGAGGGCACGCACCTGTGCATGGCGATGCGCGGCGTGGAGAAGCAGCGGTCGACCACGAGCGCGAGCGCGATGCTGGGCACCTTCCACGAGGACGCGCGCACGCGGTCCGAGTTCTTGCAGTTGCTGAAGCTGCCCTGAGAATCACCGCCCCACGTGCCGGCATGGCACGCGGGGCGACGGTCGGCGATCAGAAGCGGAAGGCCACGTTGAAGCGGACGTTGCGCGGACCGTAGACTTGCGCGGGCGAGGCGAACTGGGGCAGGGTGTTGATGGCGCCCGTTGGGTCGCCGTTCTGCCGCAGGTTGATCGTGCCACCCAGCGTGCGCGCGTCCCACGCCACGTTGTTGTTCGTCAGGTTGTTGAAATCGACCGACGCTTCGAGTTCGCGCGCGCCCCAGCGTTGCGTCTTGAACACGCGCAGGTCGCCCACCCTGCGGCTGGGCAGGCGGAACGAGCCAAGCGGCTCGACGTTCACCGTGCTGTTGCCGCCCACCGTCTGCGCCACGACAACCTGGCGCGTGATCGGAATCCCGCTCTGGGCGTTCAGATTGCCGGCCAGACCGATGTTGTAAAAGGGCAGCACGTAGGTGCCGGTCACCTTGAACTGATGCGGCCGGTCGCCGATCTGGCCGTTGAAGTTCGTGTTCTGACCCGCCAGGGGCCCGGTCACGTTGATGAGCGTGTTCGGGTTGATGTTGACGCTCAAGCCTTCCACCCGGCTGCGCGCGTAGGTGTAACCGGCCAGCATCTGCCAGCGATTCGACATGCGCTTGGTGGCCGTGATCTCGAGGCCGTTGTAGGTCTGGCGGTAGCTGCGATCGTTGGTGAAGTAGGTCTGGTTCACGACCGTC
>JANORI010000843.1:0-2553 GCA_031415235.1 Acidobacteriota bacterium
ACCGCGTTCGGCAGGTTCTCTTTGCTGACGAGCGACGGGATGAGCGACTGATAGGCCGGACCGCCAAACGCCTGCGCCATGCCCGTGACGGTCGAGAGCGCGAGGATGTGCCACACGCGCACCACGTCGAAGTAGACGAGCGTGGCCAGCGTGAAGGCCGCCGTCATCTGCGTGTACTGCGACATGAGCAGCAGCTGACGGCGGTCCTTGCGATCGGCAATGACGCCGCCCACGAGCGTGAGCAGCAGGATGGGCAGCTCGCCCATGAGCGAATCGAGGCCGAGGAAGAACGCCGAGGCCGACCCGGTGAGCGTGACGATCAGCCACGCCTGCGCCACCTTCTGCATCCACGTGCCGATGCTCGAGCCCAGCGCGCCGGTCCACAGCAGGCGAAAATCCCGATGCGTGAGCGCGGAAGCCAAGCGGCGTGCGGCCGCAACGAGGTGAGCTTGCAAGCGCAGCGATCTTAATCGAAGTGCGGTCCCGCGCCGCGAGGCCTGGCCCTGACGTGCATGGATGGTTGCCTCCGGCCAACAGCCCGGCCGGGATTGGCCGCACGGTGACTGCGTCGCTCACGCCTGCTGGTGCGGCAGCCGGCACGTTCGGCCATGGCGCCGGGCACACCAGTGTCGCGGCGCACAACGTGCCGGTGGGCACCTAGTACCGACCACTCGATGCGGGTCACGTTCCAGTCGCTGGATCCCCTCGAACAATCGGATCGGTGGGCTGCGTCCAAGAACCAGAGGCCGGCCCCTGGCGGGTCGGCGACAAGCGCCACATCGGGAGGCTGGATGAACCGCTACCTCGTTGCATTCGGGCTGGTCTGGGTAAGTGCCTGGGCTGTGATTGCCGTGGACGCTGGCCAGGCACTGCCAGGCGCTCCGGTGGACCGGCTGGGTTCCTTCATCGGGCAGCTGGCGACGACCATGATGGTCGGCGTCCTGTTGTGGCTCAGCCGCGGGCAACCGGCCGTCGACTATCGGCACGAGCTGGGTGTGCGGCGACCCTGGCCGGAAGCGCTTGGGGTGCTCGTCTATCTCGTGGTCGTGGTAAACGTCGTGGGGCCGGCGCTGGGACTCCGCTCGCACGTCGGCGCGGCCGGGCTCGACGATCACAGTCGCCACGCCTGGCAGGCGCAGAGCGCCGCATCGCTCGTGGGCTGGGCGGCGTTCTACTTCGTCTTTGTCGCCGGCGTTCCGCTCGTCGCGTTTCGCTACCGGCTCGGCTACTCGTGGCGCAGCCTGCTGCTGCGGTTCCCCCGTCCTCGACGATGGGTGCCGTACGCCGCGGTGACCGGCGCCATGAGTCTCAGCGCCTTTGTGAGCCCTGCGTACTTCGCCGTGCCGTTCTGGGGACATCTGGCGACCGTGGCAATCTTCGCCCTCGGCACCTTCATTCCGGTGATGGTCCTGGTGCAGAGCATCCTGGCACCGCGGCTGGCAATCCTGAGCGGGTCGTGGGAGGGCGGCGCGGTACTCGCAGGGATTGTCTACGGCGTCTATCACCTGCGCGAGTTCTACCTGGAGTGGCACACGCTGCCGCAGGTCGCGGTGTCGCTATCGTGGGTGACTCAGATCGCGTTCTTCGGCGTGCTCAAAGCCATTACGACGCTTCGCACCGGCAACGCGTGGCTGCACATCTTCAACACACACCTGCCGCATCTGGCAGAGGCGCCCGAGGTCGTCCGAGTGCTGAGCGGGGCCAGTGAACAGTGAGGTGAGGTGCGTGGCGCGGCGAGGTGCAGTTATTTACCGTTGTTGTATTCGGCGTCGGTCACCTTCTGCAGCCAGCGCGTTTCGCCGCCGAAGCCGACGTTCACCTGGATGAGATGCATGGCGGGCACGGCGCCGTGCCAGTGCACCACGCTGGCCCCGGTGTAGTCGCTGTCGCCCACGCCCAGCTCTTTCACCGGCTGGCCTTTCTTCTGTGTGCGCATCCGTCCTTGCTCCACGTAGAGCAACTGGCCGTTGTCGTGGCTGTGCCACGCGGATCGTGCGCCTGGTTCGAAACGGCGGCGCGCCGCGCTCAGATCTTTGCCCTCGAGCACGGTCGAGAGCCCCGTGAAGCGCGGGTCGTCGGCCGGCGGTGGCGTCTGCCCAGTGGCCGTGAAGGTGATGGCGAGCAGACCCGCGGCGGCCAGGGCGCCGTGCACGGTCCAGCGAAGAGTGGGGCGAGCGATCATGATGGGCTCCTTGGAACGGCAAACGCTACTTCATGGGTGAGTAGTCGGTGGCAGTGAGGAACACGGATTCCACCTTGCTCGTGAGGGAACCGTTCACCTGCGATTCCGACGCGACCTTCTTCCATTCGGGATCGTTGCGGAACGCGTCCCAGCTGACCTTGGCCGCCTCGCGGCTCTTGTGCGCCAGCAGGTACACGAGCTGGTTCTGCGAAGCGGGCGCGTCCATCGGCGCCATGTAGATCACGTTGCTCATGCCGTGCTTCTCGAAGATGCGCAGCGTGTGGTTGCGGAAGCGCGCGTGCAGATCGCCGAGCTTGCCGTCGGGCGCCGTGTAGGTGCGCAGCTCGAAGATGCGTCCCGCCGGCTGCGCG
>JANORI010000844.1:0-3286 GCA_031415235.1 Acidobacteriota bacterium
GTTTCAAATTATGAATGAACGGAAAACGAATCCTCGGTCGAGAGGGATTGACGAAAATGCGGCCAATCCCGGCCAGGGTGCGTCAGAATGTGCGCAGGGGCGCGCCGCACCGCACCCCCACAAGGAGAATCCACGCATGACAAAACAGATGCTCGCGCTCGGTCTTGTCGCCGTCCTGGGCGCTACTCCGAGTGCGCGGGCCAGCGCGCAGGATGCCGCCACTGCCACCCGCCGGCCCGACGTGATCTACGTCCCGACACCCGAAGAAGTCGTCGATGCGATGCTGCAGGTGGCCAAAGTCACCAAGAACGACGTGGTCTACGACTTGGGCACCGGCGACGGCCGAATCCCGGTCACGGCGGCCAAGAAGTACGGCGCCCGCGGCGTGGGTATCGACATCGACCCGCAGCGCATCAAGGACGCCACCGAGAACGTGCAGAAGAACGGCGTCGGCGACAAGGTGCGCATCATCCAGGGCGACCTCTTCGAGGCCAACATCTCGGAGGCCACCGTCGTGACGCTCTATCTGCTGCCGTCGCTCAACCAGAAGCTGATGCCGAAGCTGATGAAGGAACTGAGGCCAGGCACCCGCATCGTGTCGCATGCCTTCGACATGGGCGACTGGAAGCCGGAGCAGGAACTCGACGTCAACGGACGCAAAGTCTACTTCTGGACGATCCCGAAGAAGTAGCGGCACGCGCAGCGCCGGTCATGAGTTAGTCGGTGCCGTCGCCCTGCAGCAGCGGCTCGCAGCTGCGCGTCTCGGGCCCGTTCTCGGTGCACACGGCGAACTTCGTCAGGTACATCGACACGCCGGCGAACTCGCCCTTCTTGTTGAGCGCGTAGAAGCTGATGTTGAAGGCGGGATTGCCGGCCTTGTTCAGCAGCCGCTTCTCGATCGTGTTCGCCTTGATCCGGCGCAGCGCTTCCATGCCGGCGTCCTTGGGCGACTTGCCGGCGCGCATCTGCTCGACGATCAGGAACGAGCAGAGGTTGTAGAGGTTTGCCTCGCCACGCCCCGTGGACCCCGCGGCGCCCACTTCGTTGTCCACGTAGAGGCCCGCGCCCAGGATGGGCGAATCCCCCACGCGCCCGGGGATCTTCCACGCCAGGCCGCTCGTGGTGGTGATGCCGCACACCTCGCCCTTAGCGTTCACGCCGTCGCAGTTGATCGTGCCCCAGAAGTGGTTCGGGTCGATGAGGCCGTCTCTTACCATGCTCAGGCCGGCCATCAGGCCCGCGCGGTCGCGCTTCTTCGGATCGAGGTAGTGCTCCGGATCCACGCGCCGCTTCCACTCGAGCCACAGCCGACGCGACTTCTCGGTGTTGAGATCGGCCTCGATAGTGAAGCCCAGCTGACGCGCGAAGTCCTGCGCGCCCTTGCCCACGAGCAGGTGGTGGTCGGTCTGCTCCAGCACGGCCTTGGCCACGAGCGACGGCGTGCGGACGCCCTCCAGGCTGGCCACGCCGCCGGCGCGCTTCATGGGTCCGTGCATGCAGCACGAGTCGAGCTGTACGACGCCGTCGGCGTTGGGCAGCCCGCCGTAGCCCACGCCCGACTCCTCCGGATCCAGCTCGCAGAGGTTCACGCCGGCCACGAGTGAGTCGAGCACGTCCTTGCCGCCGCTCGTCATCATGTCGAAGGCGAGCTGCACGCCGGTCTTCGGCCCGCCGTGCTTGTAGACGTTGCCGTTGTCGCTGGCAATCACGACGGGCTTCGAGCCGGCGGTGCGCACGGCGGGCGCCTGGCCGAAGACCGGCGCAGCGCCAAGCGCCACGCTGGCGGCGGCGGTGGAGGTCTGGACGAACTCGCGGCGGGTCAGCTTCTGGGACATGGATGCTCCTGGATGGTACCGGGAGCATCCTAGCCCATGTGCGCGCCCGATGGGTCTACTGCTTCCAGAGCTTCTTCCACCACGCGGCGGCCGGCTCGTCGACGGGCCCGCGCGGCGGCGCCACGGGTCCCGACCCCTGACGCCGGCGGATGTCCTCGACGCTCCAGCCGGTGAGCGAGGCCAGCGTTTGCGCCTCCCGGTCGCGGCGTTGCACGAGTTCACGGCGATAGGTCTCGGCGGCGTCGCAGGTAGACGGACCGGTGTAGGCATGGCGCAGCACGTAGCGGCCCTGGAAGTTCGTGCGGTCGCCGGTCTCGTGGAACACCAGGTCCTCGGGGAAGTGCGCCTGGTCGTAGCGCACGTGCAGACGGGTCACAAAGACGTCGGCGGGCCCAGGGGTCGGCGTCATCCGGGCGCCGCTCATGGTGACGCCCGCCAGACCGTCCTGCCAGAACACGCCAAGCTGGCGCAGCTCGTCGGCCGACAGCGGGTCGGACGCGCACGGGTCGCACCAGGCCATGTCCCACGCGTACTCCTGGAACACGGCACTCATGTTCTCGCGCCGCACGTGCGCGTCGAACATCGCCTTGTACATCTTCGCGAATTCCGCCGGGTCCTTGACGTAGGTGGGAATCTCGACGTCGGTGCGCAGCTTCACCGTACGGTAGTTCGTGCTCTCGACGCGGCCCTTGCGCGTGAGGGCGTAGACGAAGAGCTCCTGCGCGCCGTCGGCGTTCACCATGCCCAGGCGAATGGGCAACATGAACTTCGGCGATTCGTAGGCCACCTGAATGGGCCGCAGCGTCGAGAACCCGAGCTTCGACTGCTCGGTCACGTTCACCTTGGCCACGAAGAAGCGCATGTTCTGTTTGATGTAGCTGCCGAGCACCGCCGACGCGCCGGCTGGGATGCGGTATCCGCTCTGGCGCAGCCACGTCTCGAGACCCGAGCTCTGCAAGGCCGAGAGAATCAGGATGTCGTATTCGCCCACCGTGTAGCGCGCCTCGATCGTGACGCCGAGGTTCTTGGCGCGGCGTTCATCGCGCGCGCCGCCGGCCACCTGGGCTGCGGCCATCGGGGCAGCCCGCTCCATCATCATGCGGTCGTAGCGCGCACATGGGTCGGCGTCGAAATACTCCACGAGCCGAGGCGCCGTGTAGGCATCGAGGTGCGACAGGAGCGACGCGTCGGCGACGTGGATCTGCTCGCGGGTGATCGAGGTAGGCACGGGAATCACCATGGCGAACTCGCGTGGATCGCCACGGAAGTCGTTGGCCATCGTGATCACCGTGCGGTCGCCGTCGCGCACGAGCACGACCTGCGACGCCTTGTTGAAAATCGTGGTGTCGGCCTTGGCCACGTAGAAGCCGCAGAAGGCGGCGGCGGAAGACGCATGGCCCAGGGCGGCCAGCGCGGCGAACACGAACACGGCGGTCTTGCGCATCATCGGA
>JANORI010000845.1:0-1767 GCA_031415235.1 Acidobacteriota bacterium
CATCGGCACCAAGCCGAACCTCGCGATGCCGGGCAAGCGCCCGCTGTCGAGCATGTCGCCGACCATTCTGGCCAAGGACGGCAAGCTGTTCATGGTCACCGGCTCCCCCGGCGGCCGCACCATCATCAACACGGTGCTCATGACCATCCTGAACGTTGTGGACTTCGGCATGAACGCGCAGGAAGCCGTGGACGCTGGCCGCATGCACCACCAGTGGCTGCCGGATCGGCTGAGCATGGAACGCTACGGGTTCTCTGCCGACACGGTCGCGAAGCTGAAGGCCATGGGTCACACCGTGACCGAGGCCGGCGGTCAGGGCGTGGCGGAAGTGATCGTCATGGGCGCCGACGGCATGCTCGAAGGCGGCGTTGACGGCCGTGCGCCCGACGGCGGGGCCGGCGGCAAGTGAGACGAGCCGGGGCTCCCCTCGACTTCGCTCGGGGCAGGCGGGGCCGGACGGTCCCGTTGGCCGGGTCTGTGCTGTGGAAGCTGCCGGAGCTGTGGACGCCTTGCCCGCGGGGCTTTCAGACGGGCAACGCGCCCACAAGCTCCTTGGAAACCACACAGTGGTTTCCACGAGCTCCCACAGCCTTCTCGCCGCCAGCCGCTTGACGTTTCCGTCGAAACGTGCCGCGAACTGCTCGCGGTCACCCACACCGGGCCGCGCCCGCGGCGCCTTCGGCGGCGCGGCTGTCCTGGCTTCCGTGTGCCAGAACGGCCGTGTTGAAGCGGATGACATCGATCGCCCACTGCAGGTCGAAGCGCGTGCCGTCCCATGTGGGCAGTTTCCCGGCGACGAGCGGCGTAGCGTGATGCAGCCCGGGCAGGGCGGACGGGGCGGCTGGGGCGGCGTGAAGGGGCGCGCCGTCGGGCCGCAGGAAGGTCAACGCACCGTCGAGCCCACGAATGACGGCAAATCCGCCTTCGTGAACGGCGCGATGATGGCGTCGGCACAGCAGCACGAGGTTGTCGAGGCTTGTGGCGCCACCGTCGGACCAGTGTTCCACGTGATGTGCGTCGCATCTGCGAGATGTGCAACCCGGAAAGCGACAACGTGTGTCGCGGGCAGCCAGGGCGCGGCGGATCGACGGCGGAATCGTGCGCGTCTTTCGACCCACGTCGATCACGGCACCGTCGGCGTCGTGGCGCATGTGCACCAGCGAGGCGTCGCACGCGAGGCGCTGAGACGTTTCCGTCGAAACGTACAACGCGCCGTGGTCCACCTCGAGGGCGCCGTCCAATACGGCGGAGCTCGCGCTTGGGGTCGACGAGTCGAGCCGGGTGTCAGCCGCGTCGTCGGCATTCACGTGCAACACCACCTGATAGCGGTCGCCCGCAATGCCGCCATCGAAGTTGGCCGCGAGGGCGGACTCGGCGAGCAGCGCCAGGGCGTCGGCCCTGCGCTGAGCGGGCGTCAACTCCTCGGCCATCGCGTCGCCGGTCGCTGCGCCGCTCGTCTCACGGAACAACCGGTCGGCCGCGGCTTCGAGCGCGCGCTGCACGACTGCGCCCACTTCGGGCGTGAGCCGTCCGCGGATCTCCACCATGCCGTCGTCGTCTACCCAGGTGGAGAGTTGACGACTCAGATGCTTCGCCTCGCCCTCTCGCGCCGCCTGCACGCGGTCTACGCGTCGCCATGCCCGCACGAAGCGTTCGACGTGCGCGCAGTTGCCAGCCAGCGCCAGGTCGAGGAGCGATCGCTCATTCTCGGCGGTGGCCACGCGCGTGAGCGCGCGCACCTTGGCGTAGGAGACCTGTCCGTGCTGC
>JANORI010000846.1:0-3124 GCA_031415235.1 Acidobacteriota bacterium
AAGTGAAGTTCGCCAAGGGCGAGACCGACGCCGCGATGGCCGCCTACCAGCGCGCCATCGACATCGACGCCAACTGGGCCAAGCCGTACTTCAAGATGGGCCTGGGCAAACTGCAGAAGGCCGACATGCCGGGCGCCATCCTGATGATGGAAAAGGTTATTGCGGTCGAGCCCACGTCCGCCGAGGCCGCGCAGGCCAAGGCGCTCATCGAGCAGCTGAAGAAGGGCTAAGAGCAGGGGCTCGGGGCTCGGGTCCCGGGGCTCGGCCGAAACGGACGTCACACCGAAGCCGGCGGTTCCCTCACGGGGCCGCCGGTTTTCTCTTTGTACGGCATCGCCAAATGTAACGGGGCCTGTCCCCGTTACATTTGCAGGCGGTGCAATTTCTGCAACTAGGCGGAGATGCCCTTTTCGGTCAGTAGTTCCTCGTACAGCCTCTCGATGTCGGCCACAAGACGGTCGGCGCCGTAGGTCGCCGCCACGCGCGCGCGGCCGAGTTGGCCCATCCGCCGGCCGGCCTCGCGGTCGCCAAGCAGGGTCAGCACGTGGCGCGCGAGCGTCTCGTCGTCATCCATGGGCGCAAGCAGTCCAGTGACGCCGTGCTGCACCACGTCAGCGACACCGCCCACGGCAGTGGAGACGACGGGCGCGCCCGCCGCCATCGCCTCGATGAGGGCCACCGGCGACCCTTCGTTGCGCGACGTCAGCGCGACGACATCGATGTCCGCATACAGCGTGTCGAGGTCCGCGCGCCAGCCGAGGAATCGCACCGCGTTGGCCAGCCCGAGCTGCCGTGCGCGCCGTTCCAGCGAGGTGCGCAGTTCGCCGTCGCCCACAATCAGGAACGTGGCAGTGGGATACCTCTGTCGCACACGCGCCGCCATGGCGAGGAACACCTCGTGCGCTTTGATCGGCACCAGACGCGCCACGATGCCGACAAGCGGCGCGTCGCCCACGCCGAGTTCCCTGCGCAGTTCCCCGCGGCGGCGTTCGGACACGAGCAGCGGCGCCAGGTCGAATCCAAGCTGCAGCGTGCGGTACTGAGCCGGGCGCCCGACGCCGAGTGCGATCAGCTCCTGGCCCACGCGGTCGGTGACGCTCAGCAGACGGTCGGTGCGCCACGCCAGTGCGCGCTCGATGGCGCGGTACACCAGTGTCTTGGCCGGCGAGAAGTACCCGCGCAGCACGTGTCCGTGGTAGGTGTGCACCACGACCGGCACGCCGCACATGATGGCCGCCAGCCGCCCCAGGGCGCCGGCCTTGGCGGTGTGGGTGTGCACGATGTGGGGGCGCTCGCGGCGGATGATCTGAATGAGCCGCCACACCGTGCGCACGTCGTGCAGCGGCCGGATCTCGCGACCCAGATCGGGAAGAATCTGCACCGGCAGCGTGTGTCCGTACAACTCGAGATAGTTGGCTTCGCCGGCCTCTTCGGTGCCCGTCAGCAGCGTGGTCGTGAAGCGCGCGCGATCGAGCCGGGTGGTGAGCAACGTGGCATGGATGGCCGGACCGCCCACGTTGAGGCGCGCGATGACGCGAAGAACGCGAATGGGTTGAGCGGGCATGAGGGCCACTCCGCACAGTCTAGAACTAACACTGAGGTGTCATCGCAGCGGCGTGCTGTGACGCAAGCTATCGAGCATGCCGAGGGGAGCCGACAATTGTGAATGATTGTAGAGCCCGCCGAGGACTTCGCGCACCCAGCCGCTGACGACCGGCAGCGTCGGGCGAGGGGCGTCGCGGTGTCGTGCGCGTTCGATCTGAAGGTCGGTAGCCCGCCCTCGCAGAAGACCTCGTCCTACAGGTAGCTCCGTGCATCGGGCCAGCGCTTGGCGAAGGCGGTGCGAATCAGCACGATGGTGTCGGGCTCGATCGCGCCGTGCGTCGCTTCCCACCTGGTGAAGTCGGCCACCGACACCTGGTAGTCGGCGTTCGCGGCACTGGCCGCCGACACGTCCACGACGACGGCGCTGCCGATCAGGCGGTCCAGAGGAATCTGGTCCGTTGTCCACTTGCCTGCGCCGAAGTGCACCGGCGCATCGAGATGCGGGCCGCCGTGTTCGTTGCCCGAGAAGGGCCGAAAGGTTCGCACGACGTGGCCAGGGGAGTACCCCCGCAATCTGAGCCGGTGTGCGCGCCAACTGCGCATTCCAGGGCGGAGACAGCTCAGGCGTCCACACGTCGGAACTGCAGCGAACGAGGGTGCAGATTCTCCACCCGACGCCTCACCGCCCGCTGGCATAAACGGCAACGCCGGCCAACGGTGGCTGACGATTCCCTCGACTCGTGCGTCGTGGTCGAGTGGCACACGATTCGCGAGCGAGCCTCGCATGTCACATCCAGCCACCGCTCACCAGCCTCCGCGCGTCGTCGCGTTTCCAGGCGCACCATCGCCCCCCAAGCTCAAGCTCCTCGATCAGGTGCGGCACCTCATCCGGGCGCGGCATTACAGCCCCCGAACTGAGGAAGCGTACGTCCACTGGATTCGTCGGTACATCGTCTTCCACAACAAGCGGCATCCGTCCGAGATGGGGGCCGCCGACGTCTCGGCGTTTCTGACCTGGCTCGCCGTCGAACGGCACGTCAGTGCCTCCACGCAGAACCAGGCGCTCGCCGGTCTGTTGTTTCTCTACAAAGACGTGTTGCACGTCGAGATGGGGAGTGTCCCGCCGGTGGTGCGGGCCCGGACGCCTGACCGGTTGCCCGTCGTGCTCAGCCGGGACGAAGTCGTCGCCCTGCTGAAACAGCTGACCGGCACGGAGCGGCTGATCGTCATGGTGCTGTACGGGTCGGGCGTCAGGCTGGAGGAGTGCCTCGATCTACGCGTCAAGGATCTCGACTTCGATCGCCACCAAATCATCGTGCGGCAAGGCAAGGGCCAGAAAGACCGGGTGACCATGTTGCCCGCGGCGGTCAGGGAGATGCTGACGGGGCACTTGGCAGCAGTGCGCCGGCTCCATGAAGCGGATCTCGCGCGCGGGTTCGGACGGGTGGTGTTGCCGTTCGCACTGGATCGCAAGTATCCGAACGCGCCGGCCGAGTGGGGATGGCAGTTCGTGTTTCCTGCCGGACGAATCTGCCGCGATCCGCGCTACGGATCGCCGTCGCGGTATCACGTGCACCCA
>JANORI010000847.1:0-5032 GCA_031415235.1 Acidobacteriota bacterium
CAGCCGGCGGGTGAACTCAGCGGGATCGGCTGACTCGAAGAACAACTCGAGGGCCTCGACCAGGTTCAGTCTCGCGGCCTCGACGGTATCCCCCTGGCTGGCAATGTCCAGTTCGGGACACAGGGATTCGTAGTGGTCACCTTCCTCGCGGCGTGAGCCACGGGCCCGCCAAGACCCGTCCAAGGCCTTCGCGGCACACTTCCAGCACACCGTCCGGTGTCAGTCCCTTGCCGGGTGCCATGGTCACCGCGTGCCGGATTGCGTCCGTCACATGCGTGAACAGCCGGTCGCGATTGCCTCGAACCTGTGCGGCGGTGCGCGCGCCGATCGCGGTGGTGACGCCGTTGATCCAGATGTCGTGGAGTTCTGTGAGAGAACGCGCGAAGAGCGACAGCGTGTCGTGGATGTAGAGGATGTCCTTGGCGCGCGCAGCCGGTGTTCGCTTGGCGCTGATCAACAGCTTCTGGGCAAGATAGCTGACCGGATTCGCGATCAGTACGCTGCGGACTGCCGCGCTCGCCGGTAGCGTCACGGTCCACGGCGAGATCAGGAGCACCTCGAGGTGCCGGAGCTTCTGCGCGGACACTCCGACGATCGGCGTCGTCACGTCCCTGTCACCGCCCCGCGTGAACAGCGTCTCGTCGTCGCGTTCGGCGGTCATCGCCGTGCCTTCTCCTGCAGGGGTCGGAGCACCCGTCGGTAGATCAGGTCGGCTTGTTCAGCGCCGCGTGACGGGTAGGCGCCCGCATCCAGCCAGACCTGCACGGCATCGGACACCGGAACGCCGTCGTGGCGCACCGCCGCGCGGAACACGGATTCTCTCGCGGCCGGCACCCTGACGTAGACGTCCGGCGAGTCGCCAGGAGCCTCCAACGACAGGCCAAGGCGGTCGAGGGCGTCGGGCTCGAGCCGTTCGAAGTAGACGAACGGCGCGACGCCGTGCACGAACCCGAGGCCGAGTGCGTCGGCCGCCGCGAAGAGACCAAGGCAGCGACGCGGCGACGGCGCCGCGCGACGCGACCGAGCAGGAGGCGCGACCGATGCAGACACCGAGGCGCGCAGGGCGTCGTGGAGCTGGCGTGCCGGATCTCCACGTAGGATCCACCGCAGAGGGACGTCGCGTGCTGGCCGCAAACTCTCTGCCTGCCAGCGCCGGAGCAAATCGTCGAGACGCACCAGACTGAGGACGGAACTCGATTCGTCGAGAAACCCTTCCAGACGAAGCTGCCGCACGAACCGGAAGGCACTCATCACGGAGACGCTTGCGGCGGCGGCCAGCTGTGACGCGTTCCGATACTCGCCGCGCGGAGCATGCAGCAGGTCGGGCGCAATCCTCGGGGCCAGAAGCACCTTGAGCATCCATTGATTCAGGTCCGAGAACAGGTGCGACACTGCCCCTTGCGGGGCGCGCACCCGGAGTCGCCGCTCGGCGCGTCCGCGCGGCGCGTTCATCGCGGGGTCGAGCCCTGGCCCACGAAACCACTGAAAGCCTTCCATGTCGACCAGGCCCACGGCGGCGTCTGGCGCGTACTGTTGGACAAACCGTTCCAGGTCGCCGACCAGGGCCTCGCTCACCCGCTCGGCGCCGACAATCGCCAGCGGCGCCACCGGTTCAGGGCTCCGTTCAGCGAACGCCCGGGCCTGCAAGATGGCCTGAGCCAGGAGCGGCAGCAGGCGGTCACGGCGACCATCAGGTGCGCTCTTCACCTCGACGACGTACGAATGCCCTCCGCGCTGCGCCAGCAGATCGGCGCGAAGGTCGCCGACAGACGGCTGCCGCCTGACCTTCCAGCCCGCCCGGCGGAGCAGGTCAGCGACCCGCTGTTCAAGGAGTTCGCCCCGGGATGTGCTCACCCCATGGCCACGGTGATTACCATGTTCATGTTAATTAACACGTTCATGGTAACCCGCTTCGTCGATGCTCGTCAACCACCCCGCCAGCGTACGGGGGCTGCGTCGGCGGCGAACCTGAAGGCGGCCCGTCGCGAGCGGCGCCACGGGTTGTCCGGCGCGGTAGGAATCGATGCCTTACCGGTGTAAAGTGCCGCTGTGACCTTCACGATCGAGCTCGAACGCGAAGCCGACGGGCGCTGGATCGCCGAAGTAGCAACCTTGCCGGGCGTGTTGTGTTACGGCACCGACCGTGACGAGGCCGTCGCGAAGGTGCAAGCCCTGGCGCTGCGCGTGATCGCGGAACGGCTCGAGCACCGAGAGGCGCCCGCCGAGTAACTGAACGTCACCTTCCTCGCGGCGTGAGCAACTGGCCCGCTACCAAGGCGCGCCGGGCGTTCGCCGCTCTTCTGCGCACCGGCTGGACGATGAAGCGTCAGTGGCCGACAATGCTCGCCCGGATCGCGAAACGGACCGGCCTGCGCCCTGAAGATCTGTAAGACCGGCGCCTCTTCCCCCAGGCCTGGAAGATCAGGTGCAAGTCACCCACCTTGGCTTCGTGGGAATCGAGTGCGGGCTGGCGCTTATGGTTGCTCGTGCGGTCCAGGGCGGTATTGGAGGCGTCTGTGTATCATGGCGCTGCCACGCTGCCCGCATGACTCCACACCTTCAGGACGTGCTCGTTGCCCGCCTCACCTCCACCGGTGCAGACCAGCACCCCTGGTCCCTCTTGATCCTCGCGGCGCTCGAGAGCCCTGAGACTCTCGACGGCTGCCTCGCTGGCACGCAGTCCCCTACGCCGCCCAAGCGCGCGCGCAAGAGCCCAGTGCGCGGCGTCAAGCGCGCCATCGAACCGCCCGGCATTTACCTGGGCGCCATCACCGTCGCCGGCTTCCGCGGCATCGGCCCCGCCACCACCCTGCCCCTTCAGCCCGGCCCCGGCCTCACGCTGGTGGTCGGGCGCAACGGCTCCGGCAAGAGTAGCTTCGCCGAAGGCGCGGAGGTGCTGCTCACCGGCACCAGCCTGCGCTGGGAAGGGCGCACCAAGGCGTGGAAGCTGAAAGAAGCATACGTGTCCCACCTGCCGAGCAGACAACGTCCGTGCTCCTGGTGTCGGCGTCAGACAAGCTCCACAACGCAGGCGCGATTCTGTCGGACTACCGGGTGATCGGCAACGAGCTCTGGAGCCGGTTCAATCGTGACGCCGGAAAGGAAGGCGCGATCGGATACTAACGGGGACTCGTTCGGATTCAGGCGGCATACTGTTCGAGCGCGGAGCGCAGGACGTCGTCGCGGAAATAGGGAGACAGATCCGAGAGCGTGCGGACGTCGACCGTGCGCCCAATCAGTTGCGAGAGTTCCCGTTGGAACGCCGCCAGGCGGATGAGGCCGATCGAATGGCCCGGCGACAACTCCACCAGGACGTCGACGTCGCTCTGCGGTGTGAAATCCGGACGCAGCACCGACCCGAACAGCGACAAACGGCGCACGGCGTACGTCGACAGATGTCGGCGAGGGCCGCCGCAGGGATGTGGATAGGCAGAGCCATCAGATGACGTCCATTGACGCCGCTTCAGCCGCGGCGGCCCAGGATCGCACCGGCCGCCGCCGGCCGCAAGCGGGTGTTAGACCGCGTCGCTGTGGCCGCGTCATACAGCGTTTCCGGCGCAATGTCGGCGCCGTTCGGCCATGCGACGGTGCCACCATCGACGAAGAACTTCCGAAAATACGCCACCTGCTTCAGAGGCTCGAAGACAGGGCCGGAAAGCCACGGTCGAAAATCGACGCTCGCCTCGATCCCGTCATTGAACGTGAGACGGATTCGGAATGCCGCGTCATATTTGGCGCGAACCACGTTCGGGAGAAACACCATGCTCTCTCCTTATGTGCTCGATGCCGCGAAGCGTGAAGAGATCAACGGGACGTGCGGCAAGCGCCGACAGCTCGTCTGTCATGTCCACAAGATCGAAGAGGCTGTAGCGCGCGTCTCGTTGAAACCGAACGGCGACGTCCAGATCGCTGTCGTCGCGCAGCTCGCCACGAGATGCGGAGCCGAACACGTAGAACTCCGAGACCTGCCACCGCTTGCAGAAGTCGGCCGTCGGCGCGGCTGGCAGGACACGGGGGATGTGCGGCGTCACAGCTACCATTCTAAACGGACAGGGCCGCCCCGCAGTCGCTCAACGTATGGACCGAGCGCATCGACCAGCTGGGCCAAGGTCTTGTCGTCGCGTTCGGCGGTCATCGCCGCGCCTTCTCATGCAGGGGCCGGAGCGACATGCGCGAGCGACCCGAGAATGACCTGACGGCGCCAGGTGTTCATGCTGCGCTCGACGGCGCGCCTCGTTACGAGGTCCACGTCGCGCCCGAACATCTCGCGCAGCTCGTCATCCATGTGGACCAGGTCGAACAGGCTGTAGCGCACATCCGGAGCGAACGACACCAGCACGTCCACGTCGCTGTCGGGGCCGAAATCATCCCGAAGCACCGAGTCGAATTGCGCGAACTCCGTGACCTGCCACTTGCGGCAGACGTCAGCGACGGCAGCTGCGGGAATCGGCAGGCGAGGCGTCATGGCGCGGTTCTCGACGATTGTCGCTCCAATCGAGGTGTAGCGCCAACGACCAGCTTGCATGCCGGCCCGTGCCCCGGCCTATCATCCAGCGCATCCGTGACCTCCACCCTTCACGACCTCATCCTCCGCCGACTCACCACCACCGGCGCAGACCAGCACGCCTGGTCTCTCCTGATCCTCGCGGCGCTTGAGAGCCCCGACACCCTCGACGGCTCCCTCGCCGGCACGCAGTCCCCCACGCCGCCCAAGCGCGCGCGCAAGTCCTCGACTACGGCCGACGCCAAACCCGCCGTGGAACCGCCCGGCGTCTACCTGGGCGCCATCACCGTGGCCGGCTTCCGCGGCATCGGCCCCGCCACCACCCTGCCCCTCCAGCCCGGCCCCGGCCTCACGCTGGTGGTCGGGCGCAACGGCTCCGGCAAGAGCAGCTTCGCCGAAGGCGCCGAGGTGCTGCTCACCGGCACCAGCCTGCGCTGGGAAGGGCGCACCAAGGCGTGGAAGCTGGGCTGGCGCAACCTGCATCAGGCGCAGACCGCCTCGGTCTCCGCCGACCTGCTGGTGGAGGGC
>JANORI010000848.1:0-6994 GCA_031415235.1 Acidobacteriota bacterium
CCGCATAGACCACCGCAACGGCAGCCGGACGGGAGCTTGGAGTGGCGCCTGGGCCGCGTGGCGCCGCTTACGTTTCTCCCGCTAACAGGAAGATCCGACGGGAGGCCTTCAGGCCGGGGTCGGCCTGCAACTGAAGTTCTCGTGGGGCCTAGCTGGGGTCCCCGTGGAGAATCCACGCGGCCCAGAAGTACGGGTCGGCCCAACGCGGCTGACGGCGCATCCAGTTTTGCGCATGCCGCAGCGCCGCCGCTGGTGCCAGTTTGGCCGGGCCCAGGTGGGCTTCGTAGAACACCCGCATCAGCTCGGCAGTGGCCTGGTCGTCCACCTTCCACAGACTGGCCACGACGCGCGCGGCGCCCGCGTACATCAGACCCCGCGACAGTCCCACCAGCCCCTCGCCCCGCACCTGCGCACCAAGGGCGGTCTGACACGCACTCAGCACGACCAGGTCCGCATTCAACTTCAGGTTGTAGATATGGTTCAACCGGAAGAACCCGTCCACGGGTTGCCCACGCTCGTCCACCATCGACAGCGCGATGCCGGACAACTCGGGATACTCCCCGTTGACGAACCCATGTGTAGCCAGATGGAGCAGGCGCACATCGCTGATGGCCTCCGACTCGAGCGCGGAACGAGACGCAGCAGCACCCATGGCGCTGATGCGCTGGTCTGGCCGCACGAGCGACAAGATCGCGTCGGCCTCCCGCCCGGTGTACTGGAGCCTGGAGAGACGCGCACCTGCGCCCGCCCCCGCGGCTCTGACCCAGTCCGACTCGAGGCCACGATCACCCACGACGTCGCCTGCAGCAGTGGCCGACGGCCGCGTCTGGGTCGGCGCTCGGGCAATCCGCGTGTCACCGCTGTCGAACATCGGATCGGCAAATACCGCCAGCATCTTCGATGGCGGTAGGCGTCCCACGCGCGCGCGGCGCATCATCGTCACCGCCGAGACCGACGGGATGCCCACCACCTCGTGCGATGCCACGAGCGGCGTCTTCGTGCCGGGCTGTGGCAGCAGCGCAAACGGCACGAACGCCAGTTCGCCGTCGGCTGACACGACCACGCGGCGAGCATTGCGCAGCTGGTCTGCCACCGGCCCCAGCACCAGCGTCGACAACGCGGTAGTGACGGCGGCGAGCTCGGACTCGGCGCGGGCCAGCCGCTGCCGTCTGCCCGTCAACGACTCATTGGCGGGTGCGTCGTTGCGCGCCTGAAGCAGGCCGTGCGCACGTCGAGCCAGCGACTCGATCTCTTTGCGCGGGGGGAGCGTGACGCTGTGCACGCGTTCCGAGGTCAGGGCCCACAGGTAGCTCCGCTCGGGCCCGAGCGCGTACTCGAGCAGCACGGTGCCGGGCTCGAGCGCCTGTGCCTGGATCTCGCGTGCCGTGAGCGGCTGCGGGTTGACCAGCGCGGAAAATCGTGGGCTGCTGGCGCGAATACGCGCGCGCAGTTCCTGCAGCTCGGTGATTGCCGCATTCAATTCACGGGAATCCGTTCCGGCCGAGGCGTTGTCGGCAGTGGCGCGAGGCGCGTCCTTCGCGGCAAGAGCGTCTACGCGACGCTGCAGCTGCTTCAGCTGCGCCATGAGTTCGGGAGCGACATCGCTGCGAAGGTCTACCTTGGCTTCGGCCAACAGGCGAAGCAGGCCACGCGCGCGCCCTTGCTCCGCCATGCCCAGCGCTTGAAGGTCGTGCCCGGCATCAGGATGTTCGCGGTGCTGCTGCATCAGCAGGTCGACGTACTGCTCGAAGACTCGCGCGTTCGTGGCGACGTAGCCGGATCGCAGCTCATCGCCGAGCACGCCGTCCAAAAAGCCATCGAGGACCCGCAGCGCCTCGTCGAGATGCGCCCTGGCCGCGCGCGCATCGCCGGCCCGCACGTCCAGGCCCGCCAGCGCCCTGAGGCTATCGATTTCGTTGGACCCGGCGCCGACCCGCCGCGCCAGATCGCGCGCGCGTGTGAACCGGAGGCGGGCCGCGGCGTCGTCGCCCTGGTGCTCTAGCACGCGCCCAAGGTGCACGAGCACTGCCGCTTCACCCGAGACGTTCCCAATCTCCTCGTCGATCGCCAGGGCCCGCTGCAGATATTCGAGGCCGCCCTTGTAGTCTTGGAGATCGGCATAGAGCATCGCACCCAGACCCAGCAGCGCGTTGGCTTCGCCTCGACGATTGCCCGCTTCGCGCCGCAGTGCAAGGGCTTCGTCGAGGTTCGTCCGTGCCTGGTCGAAATCGCGAAGGCTCCGATACGCCAGGCTCGTGTTAGTCAGTGACTGGGCAATCAAGTCCTTGGCGTTCGATTTGCGGCGGACGGCCAGAGCCTCCAGGTGGTACCCGAGGGCCTCACGCAGCTGGCCCGACTCCCGGTAGACCTCGCCGATCGTATTGAGGGCGGCGCTCTGCTGAAGCGTCTCGCCGAGCTCCCGATAGAGCGCAAGAGCCTCGCGACTGCCGGACAGCGCCTCGTGGTAACGGCCCGAAGTGAGGTGTGCGACCGAGTCGTTCTGAAGCGCAACAGCCAGGCTCAGGCGATCGTCGAGCAGCCGAACCGCCGCGAGCGAGCGCTCGGAGAACCGGCGCTCGTCGTCGAGGTTGCCGAGCATCCAATGGGCGGAGCTCAGGGCACTGAGGGCTGCTTGCTCTTCTGCCAGGGATCGACTCTCTTCAGCCAGTGCCAGCGCCCTGGCTCCGAACTCGAGCGCGCGGCGAGCATCGCCTCGCATCAGCTGACCTTCGGTCATCAGAGTGAGCGCGGCCGCCTGCTGACGACGATCCCCGATGGCCTCGAAGACCGCCAGCGCCCGCTCGAGCGGCGGAACTGCCCCCGCCACGTCATCGGCGGCCAGACAGGCAGAAGCCACTCGCAGCTCCGTCAGCGCCTCCCATTCGCGAGCACCTGATTGCTGCCACAAAGGCAGCGCGGCCTCGTAGCGTTGCCTGGCTGGCTCCAGGCTCTTTGACGCGTAGAGCCGGTTTCCTTCTTCCGTGAGTCGTTCCGCTTCGATCTGCGCGCGTTCGCGATTCCCTGGGCTACCGCGCTCGGTGAGCGTCACCGTGTATGTCCCGGCCCGCCGTGGCCGCTCGAGCGAGGTCACCGTGAGGACGAAACGCCCGGTGACCGAGGCGACAAACGACAATCCCTCCGGGTCGCCCTTCGACTCTGGCCGGTTTCGTCGAGCCAGTTCCGAGCCCGTGGGTCCGGCCAGCCGCAGTTCGACGTCGGTGTTCCGCTGCTCCACGCGAACGTGCACGAACTCGCCGGCCGCGGCGTCGACGACAAACGTCTGCGCCGCGCCGCCGTCGATGTCGCGCTCAACGACCGTGCCCACTGCGAGCACAAGGCCGCCCGACGACTGCACGCGGGCCCGCGCTTCAGAGCCCATTTCCGACGTCGCCCCCAGGAACGCCGCGACAACGAACCAGATGCCGGCTCGCACGACCACTCGCATTCCACGCATGACTCTGCTTCGTGCCTCCCCTGATGTCCCGTCGCTGCATTGTGCGGCGGCGACCGGTTCCATTCAAGGAGCGATATCGGCGTTCTTCGTCGTGTTCACGGCCACCTCCGAGGCCGTCGTGACGGGTCGTGTCGTGACCCTCCCAACGCCGATTGCGGGCACAGTGCTGACGCTGACCGCCGAAACGGGAGATCCGCTGGAGCCGGGGCAGGTCGTGGGTCGAGTTCGCAACGACCGGGCCGATGGCGCCCGTCTCGACGGCTTGCGCACCCAGCAGGCGGGCCTCAGCGCGCGTCTGGCGGCCATTCGAGCCGAGATGACGCACAAGACCACGGAGCGCGAGCGACTGATTCGCGAAGTCGAGGTGCAGCGGCTCCAACTGGTCGAGGACTTCTCTCACCAATACCGCGAAGCCGAGCTGCGCCTTGCCTCGGCACGCGCGCAGCTGTCCCGGCATCGACGCGAACACACGGCCGCCACGGCCCTTTTCGCGGAGGGCCTCGTCCCGCGG
Source organism: Acidobacteriota bacterium (assembly GCA_031415235.1). Taxonomy (GTDB): domain Bacteria; phylum Acidobacteriota; class Vicinamibacteria; order Vicinamibacterales; family UBA2999; genus CADEFD01. The sequence goes on from JANORI010000848.1 coordinate 3,966, forward strand.
CTCGACCTCGAGCGGCTGCACACCGACGTGGAGACCGCCGAGCAGTCCGGCGACGAGCATCGCTCCGCGATGGAACGCATCGGTCTTCGCCTCGCCGCGCTTCGGAGAGGTTCGTTTTCCGCACCGGACGCGCCTGCCGAGAAGCTGCGCGTGTACGACCTGGCACTCAGCCTCGTCGAACTCCAGCTGTCTGCGCAGGAACTGGCCCAGAGCCTCGCCACGATCGACGACGCGCTGCGGGCGGAACAGCTGCTGCTCGCGCGGATGTCAGAGGCCACGATCGAGAGCCCCGTGCGAGGACGCGTGTGGAAGCGCATGGCGGATTCCGGGCAGTTCGTCAACGCCGGGAGTGATGTGCTCGAGCTGGTCGAGTCGTCCTCGGTCCGCGTCGAGGCGTACTTTCACCAACGGTATCTGCCCAGTATCTCAGTGGGCGATGCGGTGGTCGTGATGCCGCTTGGCGGCCGGGACCGCTTGGACGGCCGGGTGCAGTGGATCGGCGCTGAGGCTTCAGCCAGCACTCGCACCGTAGCGCCGCAGTGGCAGCCCGACCAGGACAAGCCAATGCGGGTGGTCGTGGCGCTGGCCGATGCTGACCGCTCTCGAGTACACGACCGACCCGATTCAGCACAACCTGGGTGGCGGGCTTTGTTGGACCGAAGAGCAGCGGCATTTCTTCGATGTGGTGTTGCCGGCCAGGGACGCCTGGGGCGCCGCCGTGTGCGTCGGCACGGGATTCGTGCTGAGACGCGACGCCCTGGCACCGCACGGCTTTGAGACGGGATGCCTCTCAGAGGATGTCTACGGCGGGTTCGCGGTTCGCAGCCGCGGCTTTCAGGTGCGGTATCTGAACGAGCCGCTGGCCTTTGGCGCGGCGGCCGACAGCCTGTCGGAGTATCTGCCGGTAAACATCGCCCTCGGCGCCTACGTCGTGGCGCTTCTGACGTTGAGCGCTCTGGCCTGCGTCGACCGTCCCAAGGACACGCACACACCTGTGTACCGGCAGACGCTCAGGGGACAGTGGTGGCAGGCTGTTGCCACGCTCGTGCGCGGCCCCGAGGGCGACCGGCCACGCGCCAATCACGACGTCGGCTGAAGCCCCCGCGCAGTCCAAGTCGTGACGAGGCGCGTCTCGTCGAAAAACGCTCCGAACCTCTAGTTCCCTGGAACGGTGATTCTTGACACAAGCCTCATGCTCCGAGCGCGGCGCGCGTATGATGCACGCGCGGCTGCCGCAGCAGCAGGAGCGCTCGCGGTAACACGTGGACCGGCAGGTGGGCGGGCGCGCCGGGCAGCGAGGGGATTCACGCCCTGCCGCTACGACCACCAGAGCCCGCCGACGCAGGCCCGCGTTCCAGCGGCGACGGCTGCCCCTCGCGAGAGCGCCTCAGATCGGTCTGGCGCCGAGATCCGGGCGAATGCACGCGCCCAGTCGTACGTCCAGACACATTCGCAGTGGCGGTAGCCGCAGAAACTTCCAGCGCAAAACCGCGCCGCGTACGCCTGAGAGGGGCGTCGCGCTCTTCGTTCGTTTCCATCAACCCTGCACGACGACCAGTCGAGCGCCCCGACGTCGGGGAAAGCGCAGATGCCAGTCATCGAGGAGTGGTCGCTCCGGGCGCTGGCCCGCCATCAGCGCTCGGAACGAAGCCACTCGGTCTTCCGATCCGATCTACTGCGCCGAGCGCTCCAGAAAAAGCACCAGTTCGTTGCCTCCCATGATCGGCGGCTTGACGAAGGTCGCCTGACCCACGATCTCGAAGCCCACGGACTGCTCGGCAAGCAGCTCGCGTTCCATTGTCTTGACCGAGGACGTGGCCAGCAACAGCTGCTCGTGCGTCTTGGTCGAGGCGCCCTTGTTCCGCTGCATCACGATTGCAACCTCACGACCAACACCCACGATGCTCGCGAAGCGATATCCTGACGCCGCCGCGCTCGCCATCTCCCTCTGCATGGTCGTGGTCTTCGCCGCCGCGATCAGGAAGTACTCGATCGGCTCCACGGACTCCGGCGCCTTGCGAACGATGGCGCTCAGCATCCACCCGCCCTGACGTGGTACGAGGCGGTACCCCCGGTCGGCAGCTTGCTGCAGTTCGCGCTGCATGGTCGCGGACTTCACCGTGTCGAGCACCTGATATTCTGCAGCCGCCGTCTGGGCAAGGGCGGTCGACGTCGTGGCGAGTACAAGTGCGCTGCCAACCAACGCGAGTCGGATGGTGCAGGGGATGCGGATCATGAGAGACCTCCAGGGCAGCGACATTCCTGCGCTGCGTTGGATGGATGCCGTCGCGCGTGACGCGCGACACCTTGCATCTATCCTTGCTCTGTAGGTGTATCTCCAGCCAAATGCTGTCGTGGCGGTCCGACCTGCTATCCGCACCCGAGCACGTGAACGACGAGAAGTCGAAAAACTGACCGCCGCGTCGCGCCATTGCGAACCACAGTGCTGCTTTTCGTTCGTCAGCGCCAACGCAGGGACTTGCGCCGCCCACCGTGACGGCACCAGACGTCGAGCTGGATCGTGTAGACTGCCTGCGTTTTCGAGCGGAGGATGTCCATGCGTGGAACGGTCTGGTTGGTTGGCGTGGTTCTGGTGCTTGGCGTGAGCGATCTGCCCCGGGCGCAGTCGCCAGCGCCGGCCGTGCCAGCCGCAGATTCCGTGCGCGCGCTCGTGTCGCGTCTGGAACTGGATCGCTACAAGGCCACCATCAAGGGCCTTACCCAGTTCGGCGATCGCCGCCAGGGCACGGAGCGCAACCGCAAGGCCGTGGACTGGATCGAAGCCCAGCTCGAGAGCTACGGCTGCCCCACAGGGCGTATCAAGTACGAGTTCAATCCTCCCGCGCCCAATCCGGCTGCGGCGCAGACCCCGCGGCCTCCTGCCAATCCCAACGCCCGCGCCGTTGGCGGGGGCCGCCCGCGCGGCCGGCGCACGCCCACGGGCGTGAATACCGACCCGATGAAGCAGCCCGACGAGAAGCTGCGGGCCCTCAACAGCGAGCCGACCACGCCGGGTCCGCGCGAGCTCG
>JANORI010000849.1:0-7665 GCA_031415235.1 Acidobacteriota bacterium
CGGGGCCCTCGACGACCCGAGCGTGAACCAGTGGTTCGACACCAGCTGCTTTGTCGCGCCGGCGGTCGGCGTGCTCGGCAACGCGGCGCGGACGACGCTGTTCGGGCCCGGCCGCTGGAACGCCGACATCGCGCTGTCGAAAAAACTCCGCGGGTTCCAGTTTCGCGCCGAGGTCTTCAACGTGTTCAACAACGCGCAGTTCGCCGCGCCGAACACCGCCGTCGGCTCGCCGCTGTTCGGTCGCGTCACGTCGACCGTCAAGTCGTCACGTCAGGTCCAGTTGGCGCTGAAGTACGTGTTCTGACGTCAGCTCCCTGGCCGACCACGCCTCTGACGAACCAAAGATCGGATGCGGGTTCGAATCGGTGTCGCGTGGGACAAGTTCATCCGGCCGTCCGTGGAGCGCGTGACCGCGGCGCAGCCGGCCGCGCGCCGCTAGAGCTAGACTAGCCGAGCGTGGGGGGCGGCCAGGCCGCGTTCCAGGAGGAGCGACATGACCGTCGTCGAATCGTATGCCGTGGCCGTGATGATGTGCGTGGTCACGATGATCTGCTGGGGCTCGTGGGCCAACACGCAGAAGCTGGCCAGCAAGGAATGGCGGTTCGAGCTGTTCTACTGGGACTACGCGATCGGCGTGCTGCTGTTCGCGCTGGCGCTCGCCTTCACGCTCGGCAGCACCGGTACCGCCGGCCGTGGCTTCCTCGCCGACTTGGGCCAGGCCGACAGCGCCGCTCTGCGATCGGCGTTCATTGGCGGCGTGGTCTTCAATCTCTCGAACATCCTGCTCGTGGCCGCCATCGACATCGCTGGCATGGCCGTGGCGTTCCCGATCGGGGTCGGGTTGGCCCTGGTGCTCGGCGTGATCACGAACTATCTCGCCAGCCCGGTCGGCAACCCGGTGCTCCTGTTTGCCGGGGTGGGCTGCGTCGTCGCGGCGATCCTCCTGTCGGCACTGTCCTACAGCCGCCTGCCGGCTCGGGGCCAACGCACGATTGGCAAGGGCATCGTCCTGTCGGTGGTCGCCGGGTTCCTGATGGGCTTCTTCTACCGCTTCGTGGCGGCGTCGATGTCGGCCGACTTCATCGAGCTCGAGCCCGGCAAGCTCGGGCCGTACACCGCGATCGTGCTGTTCTCGGTCGGCCTGCTGGCGTCCAACTTCGTCTGGAACACGCTGGTGATGAAGCGGCCCTTCGTCGGCGAACCGGTGGCGTTCGGCGACTACTTCACCAAGGGGTCTCCGCGCCTCCACCTGATTGGACTACTGGGCGGCGCGATCTGGAACCTCGGGATGTCGCTCAGCGTCATCGCCGCAGGCGCCGCCGGGTTCGCCATCTCCTACGGCCTCGGCCAGGGCGCCACGCTGGTGGCGGCGTTCTGGGGCGTATTCATCTGGAAGGAATTCACGGGTGCGCCGGCCGGGACGTCGCGCCTGCTGGCGCTGATGTTCGTAGCCTTCGTCGTCGGCCTCACGCTCATCGTTGCCGCGCGGCTGGTCTAGCCAGTCGCGTCAGCCACGCAGGATCCGGACGCGGCGGACCGTGCTGCCCATCGATTGGGTCGCATCGTCGATTGCGCGCGCGTAGGTGTAGGATCGCGGCACTGTGTCCACCAATGTCCGCCGTCCTTCCCCCCCTCTCGCGGCGGTCGTGCTCGCCGCCTGTGCGTCGACCCTGGGCTGTGGTGCGGCTGGCACGGAGGTCACCCCCGTCGACCTCATCGTCACCAACGCACATGTCGTCACGATGAACGAGAAGCGCGACGTCTTCGACAACGGGGCCATCGTCATCCGCGGATCCGACATCGTCGCCGTGGGTCCCACGTCGGTCGCGGCCAGCTACAGGGCAACCAAGACGATCGACGCTCGCGGCGGCATCGTCATGCCCGGCCTGATCAACACCCACACGCACGTATCGATGACCGTCTTTCGCGGTCTCGGCGACGACGTACCGGATCGATTGCGCAAGCTGATTTTCCCGTTGGAGAAGGCGCTCATCGATCGCGAGCTCGTCTACTGGGGCGGGCTGCTCGGCATGGTCGAGATGATCGAAGGCGGCGTGACGACATTCGTCGACATGTACTATTTCGAAGACGAAGTGGCCAAGGCGGCCGTGAAGGTCGGTCTGCGCGGCGTCCTCGGCGAAACGATCCTCAACTTTCCCGCGCCGGACGCCCCCGAACCTTACGGGGGTCTGGCGTACGCCAAGGCGTTTGCGGCCAGCTTTCGCAACCACCCGTTGATCACACCGGCCCTGGCGCCGCATTCGCCGTATTCGCTCGATGAGGCCCACCTGCGCCTGGTGGCGAGTGAGGCCGAGGCCCTCGACCTGCCCGTGCTCATCCACGTGGCCGAGATGACCGACGAGGTGGAGACGCTCCGCAAGGAGCGGAATCAGACACCGGTCGAGTACCTCGACGCCGTCGGCCTCCTCAGCCGCCGCCTGGTCGCCGCTCACTGCATCTTCGTCAACGACACCGATATTCAGCTGCTGAAGCAGCGCGATGTCGGAGTGGCGCATGCGGTGGTGTCGAACAGCAAGTCCGCGAAAGGCGTCGCGCCGGCTACGAAGATGTTCCAGGAAGGGGTGCGAATCGGCCTCGCGACCGATGGGGCGATGAGCGGCAATACGCTCGACGTCATCGGCCAGCTGGGTTACGTGGCCAAGATCCACAAGCTCGACCAGCGCAATCGCAACGTGATGCCCGCCATTGACGTGGTCGAGATGGCGACCAGAGGTGGGGCCCGTGCGCTGCACATGGAGGACCGAATCGGATCGCTCGAGGCCGGCAAGCTCGCGGACCTCATCGTGCTCGACGGCGACGCGACCGCCATGGTTCCGCTGTACGATGTGTACTCGGCAATCGTCTACGCCGCGAGCCCCAAGGACGTTCTGTCGACCATCATCCACGGCCGGGTCGTCATGCAGGACCGGAAGCTGATGACGGTCGATGTGAACGAGGTGAAGGCGAAGATGCGCGAGATTGGCCGAAAGGTCGAAGCCGCGGTTGCCAAGGGCATCAGCTGACGTCTAGCTGGACCGCGGGTTCTTCGTGCGTCGGCGGTCAGGCGTTGCAGCCCGGAGTCACACGCCCTCCCTAGCGGCTCAGATGCACCGGAAACGGAGTCCGTCGCACGAACTCGTTGACCGCCTCGAGCAGCCGCGTGCTCTTGTCGCGCACGACGAACACCGATTCCTCGCGCTGTCCGGGGTTCAAGTCGTGGTGGTCGATCAGCGCAAGGTCGGGCCCATACGACGGGATCACACGGCCATCGAGCGCGAAGTACTCGGCCTGAGCCACGGCATCGAGCTGGCCCTGAGCGAACTGCTCGTAGAGCTCAGGGAAGGTGGCCGTCGAGACTATCTGCACAGCGGGTGGCGCGCGCCGCAGCAGGTCGCGCTCGGCGGCCATGCCCTTGACGGCGCCGACCTTCTTGCCGGCGAAATCGGCAATCGTGCGGTAGTGCGCGCGATCGGCGGCCCGAATCCGCAGCGCTCGCTGCTCGTACAAGAACGGCGCCGAGAACGTGCCCCCGGGGCTGACGCGGTCGGGAAAGCTTGCAAGGTTCGTGGCCACCACGTCCACGACGTCTTTCCCGGCCAGCTCCCACGACTTGTCGAACGACACGACGTGCCACTCCACGCGCAGGCCCAGATCGCGCCCAAGCTGCTCGGAGTAGCGGTACATCCACTGCTCCGGGTCGAGCCGATCGGTGACTGTGGTGCCTGTCACGGCGATCTTCACGACACCCGCTTCGAGCGTGTAGACGGCCTCCGGCGTGGGCGTGGCGCTACACCCGGCAAGCGCGGCCAGGCACACGACGAGCGCGGTGCGGGGAATGGTCATCTGTCTCCTCTGCTGCGCGCCGCGACCGAGGCGCGGGCGGCACATGCAGTGGTAGCATAGCGCTCCATCGATGGCTGGCGATCGTTCGACGTTCCCAGAGAAGCTCGTGCGCTGCTGGCACCCGGTGGCCTACGCGTACGAAGTGTCGGACAAACCCGTGGCCGCAACGCTGCTCGGCGACGCCGTCGTGCTGTGGCGCACCGCGGATGGCCGCGCGCACGCACTGCGCGACCTCTGCATCCACCGCGGCACGGCGCTGTCACTGGGATGGGTGGCCGACGACTGTCTGGTGTGCCCGTATCATGCCTGGCGGTACGACGCGAGCGGCGCGTGTGTGCGCATTCCGCAATCGGCGCAGGCCACGATTCCAGCCAAGGCGCGCACGCCGGTGTACCGGTGCCAGGAGCGCTACGGCCTCATTTGGGCATGCCTTGCCGACGACGAACCGGCGTACGGCCTGCCCGAGATTCCCGAGTTCGAATCCGGCGCCTACAAGGTGGTCACGACCGGCCCGTTCGCGTGGCAGAGCGACGCATCGCGGCAAGTGGAGAACTTCACCGATTTCGGGCACTTTCCGTGGGTGCATCCAGGCCTGCTCGGCGATCCGGATCGCCCCGTGGTGCCCGACCACAGCGTCGAGACGCGCGCGCACGTGTTGCACTACACCATCGTGCGGCCAGAGGCGCCCAATAGCGACGAGTTCCAGGTCTTTGCCAACACCGACACCGTGAAGCCCGAGCGGCGCAGCCGCTACGAGCTGCACCTGCCGTACACCATCGTGCTCCGGCTGGGATGGGGCGGCGCAAAGGGCATGGTGTACTTCTTCGCGTCGCAACCCGAAGCGCACGACCGGTGCCGGGGTTACTGCATCATCGGCCGCAACTACGATTTAGACGATCCCGACCAGACGTTGCAGGAGTTCGAGCGCGTGATCTTCGGGCAGGACCAACGCATCGTCGAATCCCAGCGCCCGGAACAGGTGCCGTTCGATCTGGCCGACGAGCTGCACTTGAAGTTCGACGCGGTGGCCGTGGCCTACCGGCGCGCCATGCGCGCGCAAGGAATGGGTCCCCCGCTTCGCTGAGGCCGCCGGCGGGGCTCAGCCCTTCGCGGTGATGATTTCTCGCCCGCCCATGAACGGACGCAAGGCCGAGGGAATCACGACCGAGCCGTCCTTCTGCTGGTAGTTCTCGAGGATCGCAATCAACGTGCGGCCTACAGCCAGGCCCGAGCCGTTCAGTGTGTGCACGTATTCGGCCTTCCCCGTGCCGTCCGGGCGGAACTTGATATTCGCGCGCCGCGCCTGGAACGACTCGCAGTTCGAGCACGACGAGATCTCGCGGTAAGTCCGCTGGCTCGGCAGCCACACCTCGATGTCGTAGGTCTTGGCCGACCCGAAGCCCATGTCGCCGGTGCAGAGCGCCAACGTGCGATACGGCAGCTCGAGCCGCTTCAACACTTCCTCGGCATTCGCCGTGAGTGCTTCGAGTTCCGTGTACGACTGGTCGGGCGTCGTGAACTTCACGAGCTCCACCTTGTCGAACTGGTGTTGACGAATCAGGCCGCGCACGTCCGCTCCGTGGGAGCCCGCTTCGCTGCGGAAGCACGGCGTGTACGAGGTGTACTTGATGGGGAGCACGCGGCCGTCGAGAATTTCGTTGCGGTAGAGGTTCGTGACCGGCACTTCGGCGGTGGGAATCAGGAAGAGGTCCCAGTCGCCGCCGATCTTGAAGAGGTCCTGCTCGAACTTCGGCAGCTGCCCGGTGCCGAACATGCTGGCGCTGTTGACCAGGAACGGCGGCTCGATCTCGGTGTAGCCGTGTTCGGTCGAGTGCAGCTGCAGCATGAAATTGATGAGCGCGCGTTCCATCTGCGCGCCCGCCCCCATCAGGATCGCGAACCGCGCGCGCGCGATCTTCGTGGCGCGTTCGAAGTCGATGATGCCGAGCGCGGGACCGAGATCCCAGTGCGCGAGCGGCTCGAAGTCGAACCGGCGCGGCTCGCCCCACGTGCGCACCACGACGTTGTCGACGCCGCTGGTGCCGACGGGCACCGAGGAATGCGGCAGGTTGGGCAGCGTCGTGAGCAGCGTCGTTCGACGCGCCTCGACCGACTCGAGCCCGGTCTCGAGCACCTTGATCTGCTGCCCGCGGGCCTTGCTGGCCTCGTAGAGGTGCGACGCGTCGAGCCCCTGCTTCTTGGCGCGCGCCACTTCGGCCGACCCGTCGTTCTGCGCACGCTTCAGCGCCTCGAGTTCGGGAATCGCCCGGCGGCGTTCGGCCTCGAGGGCAGCCAGCTCGGTGAGCTCGGCCGTGGCATTCAGTCCGCGATTGGCAAAGGCTGCACGCACTGTCTCGAGATTGTCGCGGACAAAGAGGGGGTCAAGCATGGCGGCGCACTCAGGTGTGTATCCTATTACGAATGTCCTCACCCATTCGTAAGGCGGTCTTCCCGGCCGCGGGCCTCGGCACGCGGTTTCTTCCGGCCACCAAGGTGCTGCCGAAAGAGATGCTCACCCTGGTGGATAAACCCATCATCCAGTACGGCATCGAGGAAGCCGTGGCGTCTGGCTTCACCGACATCATCCTCGTGACCAGCCGCGGCAAGAGCGTGATCGAGGACCACTTCGATCTGTCGTTCGAACTGGAGACGGTGCTCGAGGCCAAGGGCAAGCACGTGCTGCTCGAGGAGGTACGGAAGGTGTCGAGGCTGGTGAAGATGTCGTCGGTGCGCCAGGCCGAGCCGCTCGGACTCGGCCACGCCGTGCTGATGGCCAGGGGCCTGGTGGGCGACGAGCCGTTTGCGGTCGTGCTCGGCGACGACATCTTCGACGCGGAGCCGCCGGCGCTGAAGCAGATGGCCGACGTGTTCGCGCAGGCGAACGGCCCGGTGATTGCCGCCGAACGTATCCCCGAGGCGGATGTGTCGAGCTACGGAATTCTTGCAGTGGAGCCGGCGCCGCAGTTTGGCCCGCGCGTGCACCGCATTCTCGACATGGTCGAGAAGCCACCGCGGGGCACGGCGCCGTCGAATCTGGCCATCATCGGCCGCTATCTCTTGACGCCCGACATCTTCCCGGCGCTCGAGGCGACCACCTCGGACAAGAGCGGCGAGATTCAGCTCACCAACGGGATGCGGGAGCTGCTGAAATCGCGGCCGTTCTACGCGCTCGAAGTGGACGGCGTGCGCCATGATGCCGGCAACAAGCTCGGGTTCCTGAAGGCCACCGCCTACTTCACGCTGCGGCGTCCGGAGCTGGCCGACGCCTTCAAGCAGTACCTGCGCCAGATCAAGGCGCTCGACTGAGGCGTTCTCTCCTCACGCCGGCGGCCCGCGGCGGGGCTCAGTCGGCCTTGGCGGGCGCCGCCGGCTTCGACGACGAGTCGCCGCTGCTGCTGCCGCCGCTGTCGCTCTTCGAGCTGGAGCCGCTGTCGGACGCCTTGCTCTCGGATGACTTGCTGTCCGATGACTTGCCGTCTGACGACTTGCTGTCGCCGCCGCCGCTCGAGCCGCTGTCGTTCTTGCCGGCCTTCGCATTGGCGTTGTCGCCCTTGCTGCCGCTGCGGCCGTAGTCGGTCAGGTAGAAGCCGCTGCCTTTGAACTGAATCGCCGGCGAAGACAGGAGCTTGTGCACGGCGCCGCCGCACTTGGGGCAAGCGCTCGGATGCGCATCGGTGAACTTCTGGATGACTTCGAACCGGTGCGCACACACGTCGCACTCGAATTCATAGAGCGGCATGTGGCTTACTCCAGTACGTCGTCGGCGGGTCTGCCGAGCATGAGCTGACCGAGCGCCCAGAATGGCGCCGAGCCCAATTCCAG
>JANORI010000850.1:0-21256 GCA_031415235.1 Acidobacteriota bacterium
GCGTCTGTTTACGGGCGCGACCGTGTCGGACACGATCGCGGCCGTGCTGAAGGTAGAGCCGGACTGGACAACGCTCCCCACCGGCACGCCCACGGCGATTCGACGCCTGTTGCGGCGCTGCCTGGAGAAGGACCGCAAGCGACGGCTCACGGATGCTGGGGCCGCGCGGCTGGAGATCGACGACGCGCTGACGCCGCGATCTGCCGTGGATGGTGCTGTCGCGTCTGGCACGTCTGCCACCGCGCCGCGTGGACGGCTGGCCTGGATGACCGGGCTCGCAGCGGCGGCAGTGCTCGTGGCGGCCGCGCTGACGCTGCCCACCGTGCGGCATCTGCGCGAAACGCCCGCCGCGCTGGCGCCCGAAACACGGCTCGAGATGGCGACGCCGGCCACGTCGGATGTGATGTCGTTGGCCCTGTCCCCCGACGGGCGGCAGATCGTCTACTCGGCGTCCACCGAAGGCGGCTCTCGTCTCTGGCTGCGGTCGCTGGCGGCGACGACGGCGCAGCCGTTGGCCGGCACCGACGGCGCGAGTTATCCGTTCTGGTCGCCCGACAGCCGGTCGATTGGCTTCTTTGCCGACGGGAAGCTGAAGCGGCTCGATCTGTCGGGGGGCGCCCCGCAGACGCTGGCGCCGGTTCGCGCGGGTCGCGGCGGGACGTGGAGTGCCGACGGCGTCATCCTCTTCGCACCCAGCAACTCAGGGCCCCTCTCTCGTGTGCCCGCCGGGGGCGGCGACGTCGTCCCCGTCACGACGTTCGGCGCCGGTCAGGACAGCCACCGGCTTCCGCAGTTCTTGCCGGGCGGCCGGCAGTTCCTGTACTACGCCCGGGGTTCGGAGGAGACCGCCGGCATCTATCTCGGCGCGCTCGACGCCACCGCCGTCACGCGCGTGACCGCCGCCGACACCGCTGGGGCGTATCTGCCAACAGGGCCTGGGTCCACCGAAGCGTTTCGCGAAGGTGGATGGCTGCTGTTTGGGCAACAGGGGACCCTGGTCGCCCGGCGCTTCGATGCCGCGCGCGGCGCCCTGAGCGGCGATCCCGTGACCGTGGCTGACCCGCTTGCCATCGACGCTAGCCTTTACATGGGTGCGTTTTCGGTCTCGGCGACGGGCCTGGTGACCTACCGGGCGGGCGGAGTCGCTCGGACGCAATTGACGTGGTTCGACCGGGCGGGCAAGGCGCTCGGGAGGCTGGGGGACCCCGACGCCACGCAGTTCGATCCCGCCCTGTCGCCCGATGGCCGCCAAGTCGCGGTGTTGCGGATGGCGCAGGGCAACCCCGACATCTGGCTGATCGATGCCGCGCGGACGACGCGCTTCACCTTTGATCCGGCCAGCGACGTGGGGCCGGTGTGGTCGCCCGATGGTAGCCGGCTCGTGTTCAGCCGGTTACGTGCGGGCATTTACGATCTCTACCAGAAGCCCTCGAACGGGGCCGGCGCCGAGGCGCTCCTGCTGGCATCGCCGGAGACGAAATCGCCGTCGAGCTGGTCGCCAGACGGCCGGTCGCTGCTGTATGCGAACGTCTCTCCCAAGGCGGAATACGACGTGTGGGTGCTGCCGATGGCCGGCGATCCAAAGCCGTTTCCCTTTCTCAATTCGACCTTCTATGAAGGGGGCGGTACGTACTCGCCCGACGGGCACTGGGTTGCGTACGGGTCGGACGAATCGGGGCGCCGGGAGATCTACGTGCGGCCGTTTCCGGGCCCCGGCGGACAGTGGCAGATCTCGGCGGCGGGCGGGAAAGACCCGCGGTGGCGGCCCGACGGCAAGGCGCTGTACTACATCGCCCCCGACAGCCGCCTGATGGCCGCGCCCATCGCGTCCTCGGGGACCGCGCTCCAGCCGGGCCTGCCCACGGCCCTCTTCCAACCCCGGATCGCGTTGGGCGGCACGCCGGTGATTGGGTACCGGCAGCAATACGACGTGGCACCAGACGGCCGCTTCCTGATCAACGTGAACGCGGAGGAGGGCACCGCCGCGCCGATCACGGTGATCACGAACTGGAACCCCGACGCGAAGAAGTAGCGGCGCGCGGCCGGATTACTCTCCGTACGTCGCGTAGTGTTTACGAATCCGGGCCGGGGCTTCCAGGGGGGTCCGACCCCGAAAATCGCTAAACACTTGGCCGTTACTCGTTACCGCTCGGTGCGATCCGCCTGCACAGCGTTCATTGGTTGAGCACAATCCAGGCAACGAAACCTGCTAGGGCGGCAAACGGCGTGGCCATCGCAACGGCCAGTCCTCGGCGGGACTGTGCAACCGCCAGGGACGAGCCGAGGTACAGCGCACCGACGACCAACGACAGTCGTCCGACTCGAGGGGATGCGAACAGATACAGCAGAAATGGAAGGCCGAGGACACCTCCGACCACCGCGACTCGCACCCGTCGCCGAGCGATGCCGACGAAGACGAGCGCGATGCTCGTGAGGATGGCTGGCCAGCCGAGCATGACGGCAACCAGGGGGAAGTCGTTCGCTGGCATGGGTTACCTGTCGCGGATCCACGATACTCCCAATCTGTCGCGCTTCGGAGCGCCTGACACACGCCCGGGGGCCTGAAAGCCACTGCGCCGTCATACGTGGCCGACCCCCCACGGCGAGAGCGGCGACGCGGGGGATGGATCTCAGCGATGCGGACCGTCAGCCCTCGAAGCGGCGAAACCACGCGATCGCTTCGGCGTCACGCTCGGCACTACGGCCGCCGATCTGGTGCTGTTGACCCTCGAATTCGCGATAGCGGTGCATCTTGCCAAGGCGGGTCAGCTCGGCGCTCATTCGCCGAGATTGGCTGATCGGGATGTCTCCATCCTCGGTGCCGTGCATGATCAGCAGCGGCGTGTTGATGCGTGCCGCCCAACGGATGGCCGACCGGCGCTCGACAATCGCGTCACGCTGCGTCGCGAGCTCGGGCCAGATCTGCAGAGCCACCGCCGCCTGCGGTCCACCGGGCGCGATGAGGGCATCGAGATCTGTGAATGCGCCCCACACCGCCGCTGCCTTCGCTGGGAAGCCGTCGCGCAGTGCCTGGTACACCATCATGCCGCCGCGTGACTCGCCTGACAAAAAGACGCGCGCGGCATCCGCGTCCGCGATCCGGCCCAGAACAGGCAGAGTGTTCATGAGGTCCGCCACATCAGCGCCGCCCATCTCGTCGCGCCCCGCCCACGAATTGCTGCCGCGGTAGTGTGGGGCGACGACCACGAACCCGGCCTGGGCGTAGCGATGTGCCATGACTAATACCTCGCCAGCGAATCCCGCCGGTCGCACGTAGCTGCCGCGATTGAACACGATGACCGGGAGCGGTGTGGCCGCCGGCTTCGCGGGGCGATACACGTAGGCGCCGACAGTGTGTCCGTCGCTCGCATACGTGAACTGCTCGAGCACGTAGCTGGCGTCGGCGCGAGCCGCGTCGTATTCCTCCCGCGTCGCACTCCGGCGGAGCCCGGGCTCGGCAGCGAATGTGGGCAGCGCTACGGCGGTTGTCTGCAGCGGATTCACCGCCTTCGCGGGTTGCGCCTGGAGCGCTGTCGCGACCGCAAGCCCAAGGGTCGTGATCGCCAGCTTCATCTCCTCACCTCCGGAGACGTAAGGCGACGCACTGGCTGCGGATTGAAGCTCGGCATGCGGATCTCCCTCCTGGCTGCGTTCTCGAAGCGGCTCGCGTGTACCCGAGCCGCATCGGCAGTCTAGCCAAACAGAGGTTATGCCGCCAATGACGTCAAGGGGAACGTCGGGAGACCCCCTCCGGCGAGTCAGCTGGCCACCATACTCCTGACTGGTCGCCCTGTGTGTAGCCAGAACCAGACCGTGCTCGGCAAGAGGCCAGATCTTGATGCCGACGATGCGCGCCCGGGCATGGCGCCGGATTACGGGGTGCGCGCCGCCCCACGCGGCGGGGTGTCGGTGCCGCACCCGCTAGAGAGCCAGCGCGCTATCACGCGATGTGCCCGCGCGTCGTCGTAGACGTAGGAGTGCGCCAGCGCTGTCTCACCGCTCGCGGGCAACCGCGCCTCCTCGCCCCCCCCTGAAGGTACAACCGCTGGCTCGAAGCCGTTGGCCTCCAGCTGGTGCAGACGCCACGATCCCGGCGGTGCCGGTTCGACCGACAGCTCCACGAACATGGCCCTCAGGACGGGCCAGCCGCGCAAGCCGTACGCGAACAGCGACAGCAGCTTGAACGGTGCGCCGAGCACCATGAGCGGCACCGAGGTCAGCAGCACGAGCACCAAGACGTTGACGGCCCACACCCAGACCTGCACACCGGCACCGATCACGCGATCGGCTATCTCGCGCAACGCGCGGTCGGCCGCGTGGATCGGCCCCCAGTCGGGCAGGAGCCAGGCGGCGAGCGCCACGCACCCCCCGACGAACCACGCCAGCACCCACGCGAAGAACGCGGATATGAACCATCGGGGCGGCTCGTCGCCCTGGAAGCCGGTCACGACCAGCAGCTTCCGCCCCAGCCACGCGGGCATCTTCCAAGCCAGTGCGGGCACGTCGCTCGCGATCCGCCCCAGCACCTGGGCTGCGGCCAGTCCTCCAGCGGCTTCGTCGGCCGTCGAACGCAAGAGCAGTGAACGTGAGCTGACACCGCGCTGGTCGAGCACACCCAGGTCCACCTGTTGGACCAGCCTGGCCACCGCCTGTGTTTCCCCGTCGGTCAGCCGGCCGTCGCCCGCACCCAGCCACTGGCCAACGCGATCGAACACCACGGCCCAGGTGAAGAGGCCGGCGAACACGCCCACCAGGGCCACGCCGCTGAGCCACGGATTCGGGTCCTCCGGCCAGTCGGTGACGGTCGCCAAGGCCGCGATGATCCCGACGGCGACCGCCATGGCGCAGACGGAACCGGCCAGGAACGCGGGCCCTTTGGGCAGGTGCTTCGAGAGCGGTAGCAGCCTGGCGTGCAGGAACGGCGTGGACAGGAACACGACGCCGGCAACCCGCTGGCAGAGATCCGCGTCCTGGACGAGCGCCTGCGCGATGACGCTGCCCCCGTGGCTGTGCCCCACCAGGACGAGCGGGCGATCGGCTGGCGCCTCACGGCGCAGGTGTTCGATCAGCGCGCGAGCACCGTCTGCCCGTGCCAGGTGCGTGTTCCGGCCGCTCCAGTCCGAATGCGAGAAGGACGGCGGCTCGCCGAGCGCCGCCTTCAGGTGCGCGCAGAGGCTCGAAGTGGGCTCGCGGGTCCAAGGCGCACCGCGTGCCCGTGTGCCATGGACGAGGACGAGGTGGTACGGCATGCCGGGAGCATAGTGGAAGGCCCGCCGGCATCGCGAGATGAACCGCCGGTCGCCGCGCGACGGCCGCGTCCTCACATCCCGAAGAGTCGTGCAGGGCGGATCTTGGATCCGCCCTGCATTTCAAGTCACGCCGCATTGGGCTCGATCCCAAGGCGGTCGTTCGGACGCCCTTGACGCGGCGAATGCCGGCTGCCAGTTCGGGACTGAGGAGACCGGCGTCCGCCGCCTCGTAGGCCACGCGCCGCACGGCTGCGAGTCGAAGGTTGATGGGGCATGCGGGACGGCCTCCTTGGTCCGTCGCCTGTGAGCATGCCGCATTCCGTATATACTGAAATGGAGCGCTAGCTGGATCGCGGCGCTGCCGACCCCGCCCGAGGCGCCGTTGATCAAGACGTGGTCGCCGCACTTGACCCTGCCCTTGTCCTTCAGGAAGTAGTGGGCTGCGGTGCCGCCGAACGGCAGCGCTGCGGCGGTCTCAAAACTGATGCCTGGCGCGATCGGGGCGATGGCGCCAGACGCCTTCAGTACGGCGAGTTGGGCGTGCCCGCCCATCCGCGCGCCACTCATGGCGAACACCCGGTCACCAACGGCGAAGCGGCTCACGCCCTCGCCCAGGGCGAGGATCTCACCTGCAACCTCGATGCCGAGAACAGCGTGGCGCGGCGCACGCCATCCGAGCGCAAGGCGCAGGAGCGTGCCGAAGCCCCTGGGCACGGTGCCGCGTCGGATGCGCCAGTCGGCGGCAGTCACGGTACTGACATGGACACCGACCAGAACCTCGCCCGGGCGCGGCCGGGGGTCAGGGAGTTCGCGCAGCTCGACGACCTCGGGCGGTCCGTAACGGGTGACAACGGCGGCCTTCACGAGGTGCTCCGCGGAACGCCGCGGGGCAGCTCAGACTGAGCTACCGCCTCTGCCGGGCAGATCGCCAGAGGCGAGATTGCCTTCACGTTATGCGGCTCGCCATAGCGCTGCCCCGGCGGGGCAGGCACGGGGGCGGCAGGGGCCCACCATCCCAGCAGCAGACCGGCCACGCCGCCGATCAGCGCGACGATGAGGCACGCCCGCCTTTGAGCGCCATGCAGCGGACTTACGGCAAGCCGCGAGGCCGATCACCAGTTCGTGAGTCGGCGGCAAGATGGCGAGAGGATGCATAACAGCCTTCTGCACACCCCCGCGCCACGTATCAGTCGCGAGAAGTCGCGCGGCGTTTAGTCGTCCGGCCGTCAGCCTGCGGCTGGGCCGGTCGAGCAACGCCGCCGCTGACCCATTCACCGGTCGGCTTGGTCCCGCAACGCCGCGAGCGGCTCGACGACAAGGCGCGCGACGATGTCGATGAGCTGCCGGCGGTGGTCGCGGCGCTCTTCACTGACGTCTGGCGACGACGTCGCCACGATCACCAGCTGCAGGTCCGGCAGCACGAACGCGTACTGGCCCCCGTAGCCCCAGGCGAAGCACGTGTCGTGCCCCGCCAGGTCGTGCACCCACCAGAGGTAGCCGTATTGGCGATCGCGTAATGGATCGACCCGTCCACCCGGGCCCACGCCTCGCGCCCACTCGGGCAGTTCCCGCGGGCGGCCTTCGCACGACTTCCGCACCCACGCCTCGGGCAGCACCTGCTTCCCCCGCGCGCGTCCGCCGTTCAGGTACAGCTCGGCAAACGCCAGCAGCTGGCGCGGTGTCATCAGCATGTCGTTGCCGCCGAAGTAGATGCCCTGCGGATCGCGCGGCCAGGGCGGCAGGCGGAAGCCGAGCGGCCGGCCGAGCACGTCGTTGGCGAAGCTCCACGTCGTACGGCCGGTGGCCTTGGCCAGGATGGCCGACAGCAGGTGCGTGTTGCCCGTGCTGTAGTCCATGGACGCTCCAGGCGCGGCCGTCATTGGACGCGAGAGCGCGTGCTGGACCCAGTTGGCGCTCGTGACCCATGCGCCGTAGTGGCGTCCGCTCGTGCCCTCGAGCCCCGATCGCATCGTGAGCAGGTCCTCCACGGTGATGGCCTGCTTGGCGCGATCGGACGCGGCGCGCAGCTCGGGGAAGTAGGTGGCGATGGGCTCGCCGACGCCCTTCACGAGACCGCGGTCGATGGCGATGCCCACCAGCGCCGAGATCACGCTCTTCGACGCCGACTTCACGTTGGCCGGCCGGTCCGCGCGCGCGCCGCCATAGTAGCGCTCGACCATGACCTGGCCGCGCCGGCTCACGATGAGGCTGCGCAGCTGCGGCAGTGCCCGGGCGGCGGCGTCCACGGCCTCGGCGCTGAACGGCGTCTGCGCCGTCACGGCGCCGCGCACCAGCACGAGCGCGACCATCGCCGCCGCAACGCCCGTCCCGACGCGCATCGTCGTCATCACTGTCCCTCGCTCAGCCCTCTGAACACAACTCTTGTACCGGTGGGTCAGACCCCTGTCCCGGCCGCGATACGCGGGCGGCCGCCGCCACCAAACGCCACGACCCCGAACGCCACGAGCAAGGCCGGATACACGACGCCGCCGACCACCACGGCGAGCAGCGACGCGCGCAGGCCCAAGCCGGTCACCGCGAGTCCCATGCCCGCCCCGGCGAGCAGGCACTTCAGCAGCGCGACCAGGGGCGTCGTAGCGGGAATCACCTGGCGCGCCGCGACGAGCGCCACTCCCAGCCGCACGACTTCGCTGACCACCGTAGCCCACGCGGCACCCACGAGCCCGTAGCGGGGAATCAGGATCACGTTGAGCGACACGTTGACGACAGTGGCCACGGTGTTCACCCGCAGCAGCGCCTGCTCGCGATGCCGCGCAATGAGCGACGCCACGGCGATCTCACGCAGCGCGCCGATGGGCACGGCCAGCACCAGCACCTGCAAGGCGGCGGCGCCGGCCGCGTAGGCCGGGCCGAAGAGCCGTTGCACGACCAGCGGCGCGAGGAGCGCCCCGCCCACGGCCACCGGCATCGTGACGGCGCAGGCGGTCACCAGCGCCGAGACGTACGTGGCCGCGGTCGCCGAGGTCGGCGCCGCGTCGCCGGCCAGCGCCGGCAGCACGGTGTGCGAGTAGGCGATCATCAGGTTCGCGCAGAACGAAATCAGCACGTACGCGGCGGCGTAGTGTCCGGCACTCTGTTCGCCGTCCAGGACACGCAGCATCAACAGGTCCACGTTGTAGAGCACGAGTCCCAGTAGCGTGAACAGCGCGAGACGGCGGCCGCGGCTGAGTAGCGCCGCCACCGGCGCCGCGTCGTCCACGCGACCGAGCCGCACACCGAGCTCGGGCAGACCGCGCACGAGCAGCAGTGCCGCCGCCAGTCCGCCCACTACCGCCGCCACCGGCGCGCCCAGCACGTCGCGTGGTCCACGCACGAGCGCGAAGGTGAGCGCTGCGGTGACCACGTCGCCGACAATGCGCGAGACGGCCACGCGCCGGGGATGCTGCAGGCCCAGGTAGACCCAGCGCACGCTGAGCGCGACAGCGGGAAGCCCGAAGACATACAACGCCAGGACCTGTCCGTCTGGCTGGGGCATGAGCCACGCGCACGCGGGCGCGAGTACGAACAGCAGCGCCGCGGCCACCCGCATCCGGTGCTCGAGGACACCGGAGAGGACGGCGCTCACCCGCGCGGGCCCGGCCGAGGCCTCGGTCATGCCGGCCAGCTCCACGCCCGAATCGGCGATCTGCGACAGGTAGAGCATCACGCCCGCGGCCACGGCGACCACGCCGTAGGCCTCCGGCCCGAGCGTGCGGGCCAGAAACACCGTCGTGCCAAACGCGACCAGCCGTGCCGCCGCTTCCCCGACCGCCAGGGCCAGCGAGCCAGTCACCACCCGGCGCGCCATCACGACGGCCGAGACCCGGCCAGGCGCGCGGCTACGGCCGGATACGCCAGCACGCCGGCAAAGTCGGGATCGCGTGGCAGACGCCAGCGGGTGAACGCGCCGAGCTCCGCACGCGGGGAGGCAGGGTGCTGCAGTACCGGCTCGACATCGTCGTGCAGGGCGTCGAGCGCCGCCACGTAGTAGCGCGGATGCGGGTCGTCGGCCCCGGTCGCACCCACGACCATCAGGCCCTGCGATCCCGACATGGCCGTCTGCTGCCGATCGACAGCGGTGCGCGCCGATTCGACTGACGCTCATCCACCATGCGGCCCTGTACCGAGCCCGCGCTGCGCTGCGCGTCGAAGATTTGCTCGCGTGAGATGGTGCGCAGCCCGCGCACCTTGGCGAAGTCGGTGGTGAGGGATTCGGCCATGCCCTGCCCCACCCACTGGTCGGCGGGATTGCCCGTGAGATTCGCGAAGGTCAGCACGAACGGCGTTCGGCCCGCCAGCATCTCGTACGGCACGGCGCCCAGCCCGAAGAGATCGGCGCGGTGGTCCACGTCGTTGCCGCGCAGTTGGCGGTAGTGCAGGAGTTGGGTGCCGACGGCGGGAACGCCCGAGGCCATTCCTCCATTCTAGTCGGCGCCCTCCCTTCGGCTCACCTTCGCTCCAGGTCGCGCCTCAGCCCGCGGCCGTGCGCGCGCGGACGGACGTTCTAGATCTAGAACGAGCGGCTCTGGCAGCCATCGACGACCACTGACGTGCCGCTCACCCAGGTGGCGCGTGACGAAGCCAGGAACGCCACCACGTCGCCGACTTCGTCGGCCCGGCCAAAGCGGCCAAACGGCAGCTCGGCCTTGATGAACGTCGCGATGCCCTCGGGGTCGGCCTGCTGCCGCTGGTGCCACGAACCGCCGGGGAACGAGATGGAACCGGGGGACACGCTGTTCACGCGGATATTGTCCTTCGCCAGTTGCTGCGCCAGCGACTTGCCGAGGCTGATCTCGGCCGCCTTTACCGCGTTATAGGTCATGCGGCCGCCAGCTTCGCGGCCGAAGATCGACGAGATGATGACGATGACGCCGCCGCCCCGTTCACGCATCGACGGCACGACGAGCCGCGAGGCGCGGATGGCCGGGAACAACGTCTGGTCAAACGCCTCTTGCCAGTCGGCGTCGGTCGTCGTCACGACGTCGCCGCCGCGCGCCAGCGCCACGTTGTTCACAAGCACGTCCACGCCGCCGAAGCGTGCGAGGGTGGCCTCCACCACGTCGCGCATGCCCTGCTCGGTCGAGAGGTCTGCCCTCACCGCGAGCACCTCGGCGGGCGCGACTGCCGACGCCGCCAGATCGAGCGCCGCCCCCGACAAGGCCTCGTCGCCGCGCCCCGAGATGCACACGTGACAGCCTTCGGCCACGAGCGCACGGGCGCTGGCCAGGCCGAGCCCTCGGCTCGAGCCGGTGACGACGGCCACCTTGCCAGTAAGACCGAGGTCCATGTGGGTGCCGCCTCAGGCCGCGGGCAGGCCGGTCAGGAAGGCTTCGATGCTGGCCTCGAAGGCCATGCCCTGTTCGAGGTTCGACAGGTGACCGGCGCCCGCGATGCGCACCAGCGACGCGTTCGACATGGCCGCGGCGATCGCCTCGGATTCGGCGGGCGGCGTGAGCACGTCCTCGTCGCCGACGATGACCAGCGTGGGCACGGCGATCGTGGCCAGCAACGGCGTCGAGTCGGGACGTTCCATCATGCGTATCACGGCATCGCGAATGGCGTGCGGCGACTGGCGCTTGATGAGCAGCCGCACGGTCTCTTCGGCGTCGGGGTTGTGTTCGCGCGTCGTGGCGCCAAGCAGGCGCGGCATCATCTCGCGCGCCACGCCTTGCGGGCCCTCGTGTTCGAGCACCGTGAGCATTGCCCGGCGTGCGGCCCGCCCTTCGAGCGTGTCGGCACCGGCGCGGGTGTCGGCCAGGATGAGCGCCCGCACGAGCGTGGGCGTACGCCGCATCACGGCGAACGCCACGTAGCCGCCAAGCGACAGGCCGCCGAGCACGACCGGGCCGCCGGCCACCTCGCGCACCAGCGCGGCGATATCCTCGGCGTAGTCGTCGATGGTCGGGTCCACGCCCTCGGCCCGCGGATCGGTCGAGCCGCCAAAGCCCCGCAGGTCGGGCGCCAGGATGCGCCAGCCGTGAAAGGCGCCGCGAAACTGCGGTTCCCACATCTGCGCGCCGAGCGGAAACGCGTGCACCAGCACGAGTACGGGCTTCCCCGTCGCCCCGGGGTCGTTGTCGAGGTAGGCGAGCGTCCGAGAGCCGATCTGAAGATACTGGCGAACCACGGAGCCGATCTTACCGCACCGCCACGGTCACCCCGGTAACAAGGTGAGGCAGGGTAGGATGAGGCCCGAGGTACGCCGGTGATGTTGACCGTGGCGCTCACGTGCATGCTGTTTCAGGCGCCCGCGGTGGCGGTGGATGCCGATGGCCTGACCGGCCTGATGCGCGCAGCCGCCCGCGGCGACGTCAGCGCTGTGACCGCGCTCGTCTCGCCCGGCTCCGACGTGAACGCGGGGCACGCAGAACTGCGCCTGACGGCGCTGATGTTTGCAGCCTACTTCGGCAAGGACGCCGTCGTGCGTGCGTTGCTCGACAAAGGCGCCAAGGCCAACATGAAGGATGCCAACGGCGCCAGTGCGGCCGACTGGGCCACCGCGGGCGATCACGCCGCCACGGCGGACGCCCTCACCAAGGCCGGCGCGCAGCTCAACCCCTTCCTCAACGTCGGCATGCTGCCCTTCGCGCTGATGGACAAGGCCGCGGCGTCGCGCTAGCCCCGAATCGCCTCGAGCACGGCCGGCCCCAGGTCGTCGGCTTTCTTGGCACCAACGCCGTACACGTGGCGTAGCGCGTCGATAGTGGCAGGCTTCAGACGCGCCAGCTCGCGCAGCGTGGTGTCGTGAAAGATCACATACGGCGGCACGCCGCGCGCGCGCGCCACCGTGAGACGCAACGCGCGCAGCCGCTCGAAGAGGTCGCGGTCCACGCCTTCCCAGCCCTCGGTCTCGGCCTTCGACCGGCGCTGCGCGCGCGACGGGTCAGGGCGCCGCTGACGCGCCAATGCCAGGTCCGGCAGAGCGGCGGCGTCCTTGAGGAGATCCACTCCGGCCTCGGTGAGGGCCAGCACGGAATACTGATCGTCGGTCTGGCGCAAGAGGCCGAGCGCGAGCAGCTGGTCGATGTAGCCGCGCACTTCGTCGATGCTCGCCCCCGACAGCAACCCAAACGTCGTCAGCGTGTCGTGCCCGCGGGCGGTCACGTGCTCGGAGGTGGCGCCGCGCAGCACGCTTGTGACATGGGCGGCGCCGAAGCGCTGACCCACCCGAGCCACGCACGACAGGATCTTCCGCGCGGTCGTCACGGCGTCTGACACCGTCTCCAGTTCGCCCAGACAGAAGTCGCACGCGCCGCAGTCGTCCTTGCCGTAGACTTCGGCAAAGTGCGCCAGTAGATGCCTGTGCCGGCAGCCCACGGCCGAGGCATAGCGCTCGATGTCGCGCAGCAGCGTGCGGCGCTGGTCGGTCATCTCGCCGTTGCGCTCCAGCATCTGGCGCCACTTCAGGAAGTCGGCGCCCGACACGATCAGCACGCACTCGGCCTCGAGCCCGTCACGACCGGCGCGACCCGACTCCTGCTGGTAGTGCTCGAGCGACTGGGGGGCGCCTGCGTGAATTACGTAGCGCACATCCGACCGGTCGATGCCCATGCCGAAGGCCACCGTGGCGACGACCACGTCGGCGTTCTCGTCGAGGAACGCGTCCTGGTGGCGATGCCGCTCGTCGTCCGACAACCCGGCGTGGTACGGCACGGCGCGCAGGCCTTCGTCCTTGAGCCACGCGGCCAGCATGTCCACGTCCTTCCGCGACGTGCAGTAGACGATGCCGGCTTGCCCGCGATGCCGCGCGAGCACGTCGAGAATCTGCTTCTTGAGCGCACTGCGCGGCAGCACCCGGTAGGTGAGATTGGGCCGATCGAACGACCCCACCAGTTCGAGTGGCGCCTGCAGCCCGAGCTGACTGACGATGTCCTTCCGCACGCGCGCGGTGGCTGTGGCGGTGTAGGCGTGCAGGCTGGCGCCCGGGAAGATCTCGCGCAGGCGGCCGAGCTGACGGTACTCGGGTCGGAAGTCGTGACCCCATTGGCTGATGCAGTGCGCCTCATCCACGGCCACGAAGCGCACGGGTGCGCCGCCAGCCGCCACCCGAGCCAGGAACCCGTCGGCACCGTCGCCGACGATCCGCTCGGGCGACACGTAGAGCAGGCGGAAGCGCCCGTCGCGGATACCCGCGAGCACCTGCGACTTCTGCTCCGACGACAGGCCGCTGTTGTAGCAGGCTGCCGCCACGCCGTTGCCGACGAGCGTGTCGACCTGGTCCTTCATCAACGAGATGAGCGGCGACACGACGAGCGCGAGCCCCTCGGTGACGAGCGCCGGGGCCTGGAAGCAGATCGACTTGCCGGCGCCGGTGGGCATGACCACGAGTGAGTCACGGCCCGCGAGGATCGCCTCCATCGCCGCCTGCTGCAAGGGCCGAAACGTGGTGTACCCCCAGTAGCGCTCGAGCACCGACACGAGCGACGCGGGCGTGGAGGCGAGGGCGACACTGGACGGGACGACGGGCGCGGTCATCGGGGCGGGTCTGCACATGGTGACACACGTGCGCCGTCGCCGCGAGCGCGCAGGACGGCTATAATTTCGTCCACAGCCGTGGAGACTGTTCTCTCGCGCCATCGCCGCTGCTACGGGCTGGTTGGCCTGCTGACGCTGCTGCTCCTGCCAGTGGCGTCCGGCCAGGCGCAGCGCGGGACCCCTCCCGGCGACCTCGAGGGCACGCTCGCCAGGGCCAGCGCCCGGGTCGAGGATTACCTGACGCGCGCGCAGAGTCTGGTCTGCACCGAGACGGTGCACGTGCAGCCACTGAGCACCGGCCTGACCGGCGACGGTTTCGGCCGCACGATCGAATCCGAACTTCGCCTCTCGTGGGACGGCGACGGCGACGGCGAGTCGGCTGGTGAGGCGCGCACTCGTCGCCAGGTCATGAAGGTGAACGGGCATCGCCCGCGCGCCAAGGATCGCAACAACTGCACGGGACCAGAACAGCACGACACCGAGCCACAGCCCTTGTCCCTGTTGCTGGCCTCCGAACGCGACGACTACGCATTTTCCTGGGCGGGACTGGGCAAAGTCGACAAGCGTGACGCCGTCATGGTCGACTTCAGGCAAGTCGAGAAGGTGAAGGTCGACATCCGACTCCTCGAAGGCACCGAGGACTGCGTCAGCTACGAACTGACCGGCGGCATGCGCGGACGGCTCTGGATCGACGCCGAGACGGCCGACGTGCTGCGGCTCGATCAGCGGCTGGCCGGCCAGGTCGAAGTGCGGTTGCCGGAGGCGCTGGCGCGCAAGCCGGGCGTGTCGCCCGTTTGGACGCTGGAGCGCTGGGACACCTCGATGCGCTTCAAACGAGTCACCTTCGACGAACCGCAGGAACTGCTCGTGCTGCCGGTCTCGACGACCACGCTGCGCGTGACGCTAGGCTCGGGCACGCCGCGACAGCGCACGACGACGATCTACTCCCGCTACAAGCGCTTTCTCACCGGGGGGCGACTCGTGCCGGGTGAACCGCCGCCGCCCGAACCGTAGCGGTTGTCGCGACGCAGGCCCCGGCCACGGGTCGATGCGGGCGTCGCTCAAGCCCTGGCGCGTCCCGCCGATTCACGGGCTGCAGGAGTCGCATCCAGTGGCCAGTCCTCTTACCCCGCAGACCGTCGCATCCCCGCCGCCGCTCGGCGTAGCTGCCGGCGTGTCGGCCGACCGGCCGCCGGCCGCCTCGGTCGCCGAGCAGCTCGCGGCGCTGCTCATCGCGGACGGCCAGCTGACACCAACCCAGGTCGCTCTGGCGACGCGGGTGCATTCGAAGGTCCAGCCGTCGCGCACGCTGTCGTCGGTGCTGATCGAGCTCAAGTTCGTCACCGAAGATCAGATTCGCGCGGCTCTTCGTTCCGGCAAGGTCGACGCACCGCTCGGCCAGATGCTGGTGGAGCTCGGCCGGCTCGAGCCGCAGGAACTGAAGCTCGCGCTGGCGTTGCAGCACGAGCATCCCGACACGCCGATTGGCGAGATTCTCGTCGACCACCACTTCGTGAACGAGTTCCAGGTCGTGGAGGTGCTGGCCGATCAGCTCGGCCTGCCGGCGGTGAAAGTCGACTCGGCCGCCTTCGACCTCCAGTTGCTGACACGCGCACCCACCGCGGTCTACAAGGCGAATCTCTTCGTGCCGGTGCGGCGCGAGGGCGACCGGGTCGTGGTGGTGTTCGCGGACCCCATGAACCGGCAGCACGTCGACATCGCGAAGCGACACTTCGGTCAGAACCTGATCGTGGCCACTGGCGGCCGGCGCGCGCTGACCTCGGCCGTGGCCCGGGCAGAGCGCGAGATTGCGGCGGCCAGCGTGGTCGTGCAGGGCGGCGAACGCGGCGCCGTGGCGCGCGTGAACCAGGTGCTCGAAGACGCGCTGGCCAACCGCGTCAGCGACATCCACTTCGAGCCCGGCCGCGACCGTCTTCGCATCCGTTTCCGGCAGGACGGCGTGATGGTGCCGCACACTGATGTGCCGAACGAGGAGGCCGTGGCGATGGTCGGCCGCATCAAGGTCATGGCCGGCGCCGACATCGCCGAGCGCCGCCGTCACCAGGACGGCCGCATCCAGTTCGAGACCCCGCGCGGCGCCATCGACATCCGCGTGTCGATCTACGCCACCATCCACGGCGAGAAGGTCGTGATGCGACTGCTCAACAACCGCGACACGCTGCTCGCGACCCGCGACATCGGCATGTTGCCGCGCATGCTGGAGTCGCTGGAGCGCGACGCGCTCGACGCGCCGAGCGGCGTCGTCATGGTGACGGGACCGACCGGTTCCGGCAAAACCACGACGCTCTATGCCGCCGTCAACTACCTGAACGACGCCAATACCAGCATCATCACGGCGGAGGATCCGGTCGAGTACATGATCGACGGCATCTCGCAGTGCTCGATCAATCCCAAGATCAACGTCTCCTATGCCGAGACGCTCAAGCACATCGTGCGGCAGGATCCCGACGTGATCGTGATCGGCGAGATCCGCGACCAGTTCTCGGCCGAAGTCGCCATCAACGCCGCACTCACCGGACACAAAGTGCTGACGACGTTCCACACGGAAGACTCGATTGGCGGCCTGATCCGCCTGCTCAACATGAACATCGAGGCCTTCCTGATCTCATCGACGGTCGTCAGCGTGGTCGCGCAGCGACTGGTGCGGCGCGTGTGCCCTCACTGCGCCGAGCCTCACGTGCTGAATCCCCAGGAACTGTCGCGTCTCGGCTACCATCCCGCCGAAGCCGCCGGGCTGACCTTCATGCGCGGGCGCGGGTGTCCCGCGTGCCGTCACGCCGGCTACAAGGGCCGGGTCGCCGTGTTCGAGATTCTCGTCCTCAACGAGTTGGTGCGCGACGCCCTGCTGGCACGCAAGACGGCCTATGAAATCCGCCGCGTGTGCATCGACGCGAGCGGTCTGGTGACGCTCATCGAGGACGGTATCGCGAAGGCCGCGGCGGGGCTGACGAGCTTCGACGAGATCATCCGACAATTGCCCCGATTGTCACGGCCGCGGTCCATTGGCGAGCTACGGCGTCTGCTCGGAGTGAACGAATGAGCGATGAACGGTCTCTGCTGCAACAGGCCCTCGACTTCGCGGAAGAGCGGCAGATCACGCTGCCGGTCTTCAGTGACGTCGCGCTCAGGCTGCAGAAGGCGGTGCGCGACGAAAGCTACGACATCACCGAGATCGAAAAGGCGATTGAGTCGGACCCCGCGCTCGTCGCCGAGGTGCTGCGCGCCGCCAACTCGGCCTTCTTCGGCGGGCTGACGGAAGTCTCGAGCATCCGCACGGCTGTGCTCAGGCTCGGCCTGCAGCGGGTGACGAACCTGGTCTTCCTCGCGACCGAGAAAAGCCGCTACACCGCTCGCCAGCCGTACATCGTGGACCTGATGCGCGACCTATGGCATCACGCGTCGGCGTGTGCCATGGCGGCCGAGTGGATTTCGCGGCGCGTCCGCTTCCCCCAGCTCGGCGAGACGGTGTTCATCGGCGGCCTCGTGCACGACATCGGCAAGCTGTTCCTGCTGCGCGTGCTCGACGAGATGGCGCGCGAGCATGCACAGGGCGAGGCGGTGTCGCCGGCACTCGTGCGCGAGGTGCTCGCCAACGCGCACGCCGAGGTGGGCCATCGTCTGCTGCAGACCTGGCACCTGCCCGACGTCTACCTGACGATCGTGCGGGACCATCACGTCGAGCATCCCGATCCGGCCAACGTGGCCTTACAAATCGTGCGGCTGGCCAACCACGCCTGCACCAGGGTGGGCCTCAGTCTCGACCCCAATCCCGCGCTGGTGCTCGGTGCGTTGAGCGAAGCCACCACGCTCGGCATGACCGAGATCGCCATTGCCGAACTCGAGATCATCCTCGAGGATGTGATGGCGCACACCACCGCCTCCGCGCTGGGCGCGGCCTGACGGCCGCCGCTCAGTCTTCCTTCCAGGGGTTCGTGGCGAACACCGCCAGCTCCGTCCACAGCACGCGCTGCGGCAGGTGCAGGCCGGCCAGAATCGTGGCCGCGATGTCGGCTGCGTAGAGCTTGTTCGGGTTGTTGCGGCCGGCGCGTCCGCCGAAATTGGTTTGCACTTCCGACGGACAGATGCAGCCCACACGAATGTTGTGGGGACGCAGTTCGGCCTGCCAGCACTGGGTGATGCCGCGCACGGCCCACTTGCTGCCGCCGTAGGCCGTGGCCGTGGCGCCGCCCTTCATGCCGGAGGTGGACGCCAGGTTGACGATGTCGCCGAAGGCCTGCGCTTTCAGGTGCGGCACCACGCGGTTGGTGATGTCGACCAGGCCGAAGACGTTGGTCTCGAACATGGCCCGCATGGCGGCCACATCCAGCGCGCCGATTTCGGCGCGGTAGGCGTAGCCGGCGTTGTTCACGAGCGTGTCGACGCCGCCCATGCGCGCCAGCGCGTCATCCACGGTGCGCTGGTTGTCGTCGCCGCTGGTCACATCCGCCACGAGGCCGTGCGCGCCGGTCTTCGCCGCCAGCGCGTCGATGCGGGCCTGGTCGCGCCCAGTGAAGGTGACCTGATGTCCCGCTGCGCGTGCCTGTTCGACCAGCGCCGCGCCAA
Source organism: Acidobacteriota bacterium (assembly GCA_031415235.1). GTDB lineage: Bacteria > Acidobacteriota > Vicinamibacteria > Vicinamibacterales > UBA2999 > CADEFD01. The sequence goes on from JANORI010000850.1 coordinate 18,309, forward strand.
TGCCCTGGCTGGCGCCGGTGATAAGCAATTTTCGTTGAGTCATACCCGGATCATAGATCCGGCGCGTCGCACTACCAGCGCCCGCAGCGCCACCGACAGCGTGGCAGGCGCCGTGACCTGGCTGCCGGCCGGTCTGGCCGCCAACTGGCTCACGCCACGCGCGAAGAGACGTCGTGTGGGAAGCATCCTAACCGCCCGCGCCCGCTCGACCCGAGCTCGCGTTCGCGACGCACCGGGCCTCCGCCGTTGATGAAGCACGGCGATCAGGATAGCGCTGTCGACGCGTCTGACGAAACAGGTTGCGTAGGGAAACCGGTGGCGCAAAGCCCTACGTGCGTCACGGCCCACTTCAGGGAACTGGTCGGGGCCTGCGCTGATGCGTTCGACCGTCCGGGCGAACTCCTCAACGAACGCAATCCCGAGATGGTGAGCTTCGCGGGTGTACCACTGCTGGGCGTCAGCGACGTCCGTTTCGGCACCGTGCCGAATAACCACGGCAATCACGGCTTCTCACGGGCGGCTCTGAACAGGTCGGCCTTCACGTCTTCCCATGGTCGCGCGGCATCCGGGTTCGCTTCGAGGTCCGCCAACCGCTCGGCGAGGACTTCGTGATGCCAGTCTGTGACGGGTACCGCATCCACTTTGGCGGAAATTCGATCCCACAAGGCCTGGACGTAGTCGGTCTGTTCGTCCACAGCCAGATCGTCGAATCCTGGGGGTGGAAGGGGCAGAGCGTTCGCCATGTCGGCCCAATGTAGCACCAACTCTGCGTGGGCACCACGGGTCCTTCAGTGTCGGGCCAGCTCGCTCGCCTACTCGGTTCCCGCCGCTCCTGCGAGAGCGTCAGGCGAGCAACCTTCCAAGTCGTTCTCGTCGCGCGGGTCGGTCACTTCGGCTGTGACGTCCGGAGATGAACCGCGACGAACCACTCCCTGACATGATGGCTGGGTTGCCTCCCGAGCGCCGGCATCAGGTCAGAGTCGTCGAACACCTCTGGATAGGCGTCGCGCCATTCCCTCGGGAGATGTTCGGGCCACCGAGCGCGTAGCTCACGGGAGTAGTTGAGAAGACCGCAATCGCAGATTCCCATGTTCCCCGCACTCGCGAGCATCAATTTCGCGTTGTCTGCCATATCGTTACAACTGAGCCGCGGCGCATACGGTCAACGCGCCGTCGGCTCCAGTTGATGTTATGCAGCAGTGCCAGACACTGGATTGGGTGGCGCGACGATCTGTCGGCCGCGTGCCCGTTCGACGGCTTCCACCTGCCGCAGATCCTCCACGATGCGAGCGAGATCGTAGTTCAACGCTGCCGCAAGGGCTTCGCGTGTGGCCCGAACCTCAGCCACGATGGGATCATCCACCATTGGTCGCGTGGCGGCGGTTGCTTCTCGGTGCTCATCGGTCATGGGATCAACTCCTCGGGCGTGCAAATGGTCGGTAGTTCATGCCCCAGCCTGCGTAGCTCCTGCTCGATGCGGCGACGTGCGCTCGCTCCCGCAGGATGCCGCAAGTTCCATGTGAGAAGATACTCGGCGCCGCCGACGGTCGCGACCGCAAGGTGCAGCGCATCATTCGGAACGGTGGCCGGGACGAGACCTCTGGCAAGCAGCAGGGCGGCGAGCGCAGCCACAGCGTCAGTGATCTGCAGGAGGTCGCAATCGCGATGAGCGCCAGGCGCTTGGCAGCCATCTCAGGATCGCCAGCGCTGGGCCTCGATGGAGATGTCTTCGTCGATCGCTGGCCAGTGAATGCCTATACCTGGACCGATCAGTTCCCAGCGGCGGCGCTCCAGAAGAGTCGCGGCTGCCAATCGCGGATACCAGCCCACCGGCACCGACACGACGTGCCCGTCACGCAAAGTGACGACCAACGCGTCGGCCGTCACTCTGACGTGCACGGCGACCGGAACGTCAGCGGCCACTGCGGAAGTAGTCATGCCATGCCTCGATGAGCTCAGTCTCGTGTTGGCGCACCAACGCTTCGACCTTGGATAGTTCGGACGGTGCAAACCCGAAGTTGAACTCCAGGCGCACCGAATTCAACCAGAACTTTGCGGCACGCGCGAGCGGGCGCCGGTGCCGTCAGGTGCAGCGGCCTGTTCGGCCGCCCGTGATGCCTCTAAGCTAGGAGTCTGCTACCTGGGCTGCTGGCGCAGGCTCCGATGTCTTGGGCGCTTCGTACTCCTCCAGTACCTCAACGAGGTTCCCATCAGGATCTCGAAACGACACGATGAGCCCAAAGCCGTGGTCGGTCGGGCCGATGGTTTGAACACCGCTCGCGGACAGCCGCTCGGCAACGGCCCTCACACTCGACGTGCCAAGCACCATGACAGGACTTTGAGCATCCCGCGCCGGAACGCCGGCGAACCCTCCGCTGGAATGAATGGCGAGATGCACGCCGCCAACATCGCACCCGTAGTGAAGCGGGACTCCAGGGTGTTCCTCATCTTCCAGCGGCAGGCCTAAGGTGTTCCTGTAGAAGTCCGCTAGCGCTCTTGGGTCAGGGCTGATCAGGAGAATTGCTGCCACGCGATCGATCAAGAACCCGCCCTCCCTTGCAGAGCAGACTGCATCTGATGCCACCGACAGGGCCACCAACCGTACGGCGTCAGGCCCCAACAACGTACGCCTTCTCTTCGATCTTGTCGGCCGAACGAGATCCGCGTAAGCCGCGGCGCCTCGGTGCTCGGATGATGCCACACATCGTGAACGCCGTCGGCTGCATTTGGATGTTAGCGGCCCACGCGCTGTGATCGCGATTCGTCACGCCGAGAAACTGTAGGGCATCCACCGGTATCATCGCGTCCCTCCGGGAACCGAGACCGCACCGGCACTGGTGCCCAGAGCCCGCAGGTTCGCGTGGTCCGGGGATTCGCGGCATCGTCAGTGGTGACACGCCTTCACCGGCGTGATCCCGTTGAGGAGATTGCCTCTCATCCGCATCCCT
>JANORI010000851.1:0-7502 GCA_031415235.1 Acidobacteriota bacterium
GTCGGACTTTTCGCCACGCACGTCGGTCGTGTGGGACATCTTCGGCAACGGCAAGACGGCCATTCGCGGCGGCGTCAACCGCTTCATGACCGCGATGACCACCGGGTTCGCGGCGCTCTACAGCCCCACGGCCCTCACCACACAGGCCCTGGCGTGGAACGACCTGAACGGCGACGATATCGCGCAGGGCGAGCGCGGATGCACGTTCGGCACGGCCGGCTGCGAGATGAACTTCGGGCAGCTGCCGGCCAACTTCGGCATCCGCGCCCTCGCCACGCCCGACCAGGACATTCAGCGCCCGGGCCAGTGGTCGTTCAACCTGGGCGCTACCCAGGAACTGTTCAACCGCGTGACCTTGACGGCCGAGTGGTACCACAACCGCTTCACCGACATCACCGAGCGCAACAACGTGCTGCGTACCTTCGACAGCTATACCGCGGTGGACGTCGTGAGCCCGATCGACGGAAGGGTGGTCAAGGCCTACAACGTGAAGCCCGAGTTCCTGTCGGCCGTGCAGAACGTCGACAACAGCGACTCGGACATCACGCGCATCTACAACGGGTTCGAGCTGGGCTTCAACGCCCGCCTGCCACGCGGCGCCCGCGTGTTCGGCGGCTTCAACCTCGAACGCACACTGGCCGATACGTGCAGCGGCGGCACCGACCCGAACTTCACCGTGAACTGCAATCAGTGGGACAACGGGATTCCCTGGCAGAGGCAGTTCAAGATCGCCGGCACCTACCCACTGCCGTTCTGGGGGCTCACCGCGAGCGCCGCGTTGCAGAGTTTGAACGGCTACGTGATCGGCACGGAAGCGATTCCATACGGCGTCTTCACCTTCGGGACGGGCTTCGCCCAGCCGCAAGGACAGAGCACGTTCTGGCAGGTCACTCGCACCACCCGTTATGCTGCCAACTGCACGGGCCCCTGCCGACCCGGCGAACTCGTGATTCCTGGACTGACCACGGCCACGCTCAACGTGCCGCTGGCGGCACCGCAAACCCAGTACATGCCGCGCATCAACCAGCTGGACCTGTCTCTGAGCCGGGCGTTCACGGTGCGAGGCATCCGCTTCGCGCCGAAGGTCGACGTGTTCAACGCCACCAACTCCGACCGGTGGTCGTCGGTGGCCACGGCGCAGTTCGAGGCGACGACCTACCTGCAGCCCGCGGCGATTCTGCAGGGACGGCTGATTCGTGTGAACATGGAGATTGGCTGGTAGCCGGCCGCGACCACGGCCGCGAGCCCGCGACCGGGTTCGGGCGTCAACGCAACTGACAGGGGCGGGCCGCCAAGGCCCGCCCTTTGTTTTCCGATGTCACGGGGCCTGCCACCGTGACACCGGGGGATATACTCAAAACTGAGATGTACGCAGGGATCGCGACATCGTCGCGGCGGTTGTGTGGGTTGCTAGCGCTGGCCGCGGCCATCTGCGCGCCGGTCGTCGCCGCCGCTCAAGACGGCGTTCGTGACCTTGCCGGCCAGCCGGTGCACCCGCTCGCCGTGACTGCCGGCACTGCGGCGACGGTGCTGGTCTTCACCGCCGTCGATTGCCCCATCTCGGATCGCTACGCACCGGAGTTGCAACGGCTGCGCGATGCGTACGCCTCGCCTGGCGTGCGCTTCTGGCTCGTCTACCCGAATGCCGGTGAGGCCCCGGCGGCCGCGCGCGCGCACGCCGACGCCTTCGGCTACGCCCTGCCAGTCGTCCTTGACCCACGAGGGGCACTCGTCGATGCCTCGAAGGTATCGGTCACCCCGGAAGCGGCGGTGTTCGATGCCGTCGGACGGCTGGTGTACCACGGCCGCATCGACGACCGCTACCTGGACTTCGGCCTCGACCGGCCCGTGCCGACGAGACGAGACCTGGCCGAGGCGCTCGGTTCCGCGATCGGTGGCCGTCGTGTGGACGTGTCTGAAACCCGCGCGGTGGGGTGCGCCATAGTGCGGGCGCAGCCATGAACGGCACCCCGGTGCCTCGGTCGTGGCGGCGTTCATGCCGTGCGGCACTGGTGGCGTCACTCCTGCTGCCGGGGACCGTCCTCGCTCAGACCACGCCGACCGAGGCTCCGCCCTCGTCCCTTCCGTCGCGCTCGCCGTCCGCGGACGCCGCGCCCACGTTCAACCAGCACATCGCCCCGCTCATGCACTCGCGCTGCGGCGGGTGCCACCGCTCCGGCGGCGCCGGACCGTTCAGCCTGTTGACCTTCGCCGAGGTGAAGCGCCGCGCCGGGCAGATCGCCGCCGTCACAGGGAGCGGCTTCATGCCTCCGTGGAAAGCGGACGCGCACCCCGGCGGCTTTGTGGCCCAGCCACGTCTGACGGCCGACGACGTCGCCCTGATCGCGACGTGGGCCAACGCGCCGGTTGAGGGCCCAGGCACGGCGCCCGTTCCGCCGCGCTGGTCGACGGGGTGGTATCTCGGCACGCCGGACCTGGTCGTGACCCTGCCGGCCAACTACACCCTGCCGGCCGAGCCGAGCGATGTGTTCCGGATCTTCGTCCTGCCGCTGCCCGTGAATCGTCGCAGGTACGTGACGGGTATCGAGTTCGATCCCGGCAATGCGCGCGTCGTGCACCACGCAAACATCCGCATTGACTCGACCGACGGATCGCGCCGCATGGACGAGGCCGACCGCCTGCCGGGCTACGACGGTCTCATGGCGCGCGGTGCGGAGTATCCCGAGGGCCATTTCCTCGGCTGGACGCCGGGGCAGATTGCGCCGCTCGTCGCGCCCGATCTCGCCTGGCCGCTCGACCCCGGTACCGACCTGGTGGTGCAGCTCCACATGCAGACGAGCGGAAAGCCCGAAACCGTGCGGCCGCGCATCGCGTTCTACTTCAGTGACACACCGCCCTCGCGCACGCCCTCGATCTTGCGTCTGGGGTCGCAAGGCATCGACATCACTCCAGGCGATAGCCGCTACGCGATCGCGGACCGCTATACGCTTCCGGTCGACGCCACGCTGCTGGCGGTGCAGCCCCACGCGCACTACCGCGCCACGCTCGTGCGCGGCACGGCCACGTTCCCCGATGGCCGCACGCAGTCGCTCATCACCATCAACGACTGGGACTTCCGCTGGCAGCACGTCTATCGCTACGTCGAGCCCATCCGGTTGCCGAAGGGCACTGTCGTCGCGATGCACTACACCTTCGACAATGCCCCCACGAACCCTCGCAATCCCCAGGTGCCGCCGCAGCGTGTGCGCTGGGGACAGCGGTCGTTCGACGAGATGGGCGACTTGTGGTTCCAGCTCGTGGCCGACGGCGACGCCGACCGCGAGCGCCTGCGCGGCGAGGTGCAGGCCAAGATGACCGCCGAGGACTATATCGGCCTCGAGACGATGCTGGCGTCGAACCCCGACGATACCGAGCTGCACGACGACGCGGGTGTCACCGCGCTCGCGCTGGGCCGGCCCGCGGATGCGGTCGTTCATTTCCGCGCCACGGCCAGTCGGCACCCAGAGTCGGCCCCTGCGCACTACAACCTGGGCACCGCACTCACCCAGGCCGGCCTCTTCGACGACGCCATCGTCAGCTACGAGCGAGCCATCGCCCTGCGACCCGGCTACGCCGTGGCGCTTGCCAACCTCGGCGACACACTGGCGTCTGCGGGACGCGCGGCCGAAGCCATCCCGCGTTACGAGGAGGCCGTGGCGGCGGACTCGTCGCTGCCAGAGGCGCACAACAGCCTCGGTGCGATGTTGTGGCGGCGCGGGGATCTCGATCGCGCGGAGCGCGAACTGAAACGGGCGCTGGAATTGCGCCCATCCTACGCAGAGGCGTTCTTCAATCTCGGACACGTGGCCGTTCGCCGCGCCGACATCAAGACCGCGGCCGCCAACTTCCGTAAGGCAGCCGCCAGCAACCCTGGGTGGCCGCTCGCGCTCACGACTGCCGCCTGGGTACTGTCGACCACCGCGGATCTGGACGTGCGGGCGCCGTTCGAGGCCGCGCAACTCGCGGAGCGAGCCGCGTCGCTCACGGGTCGGGTCGACCCGCGGGTGCTCGACACGCTGGCCGTAGCCTACGCCTCCGCCGGGCGCTTCGACGAGGCCGTACAGGTCGCCCGCGAAGCGCTCGCCAAGGCGTCGGGCCCGCTGGCCAGGGATGTCGCCGCGCGTCTCGCGATGTTCGAACGTCGCGAGGCCTTCGTCGACAGCCGCTAGGTACTGCACGGCATTCGCGGGCAGGCCGGCCTTGACAGCAGGCCGGCCGGGGCCTTGCGCCTCCGCGCGCGCGGATAGCCTCGACGGATGTCCCGAGGCCCGTCGCGTTCTGTCCTTGCCCTGATCGTCGTCTGCTCTGCCCAGCTCACCGTGTCCGGCCAGTCGCCGGCCGTGCGCGGCTTCACCTCAGACGCCCTCGCCACTCAACGCGCGCTCGAGGAGCGCTTCCGCGCCGTACCCGACGCCGCCCGCTTGCGTGAATACATGAGGGCGATGTCGGCGGAGCCGCACGTCGCCGGGCGCCCAGGCTCGAGGGTCGTGGCGGACTACGCGCTCGCGAGGTTCAAGGAATTCGGTCTGAACGCGGCGCTCGAGGAGTACGAGGCCTACATGCCGTGGCCCACCGAGCGCCGCCTCGAGATGGTCGGACCCACGGGCCGCACCCTCGTCATCCAGGAGCCGCCGGTACCCCAGGATCCCGATTCGCTCGACAACGAGCAGACGCCCACCTTCAACGCCTACTCGGCCGACGGCGATGTCACGGGCGAGGTGGTGTATGTGAACTACGGCATGCCCGCCGACTACGAGCAGCTCGAGAAGCTGGGCGTGAGCGTGAAGGGGAAGGTCGTGCTGGCGCGCTACGGCGGCGGCTGGCGCGGCATCAAGCCCAAAGTTGCCTACGAGCACGGGGCCGTCGGCTGTCTCATCTACTCGGATCCGAAAGACGACGGGTACTTTCAGGGGGAGGTCGCCGGCTCGGCAACGACGCAGGCTTGCCCCGTCGCGACTGGTTCAAGCACCAGATCTACGCGCCGGGCTTCTACACCGGCTACGGCGTGAAGACCCTGCCGCAGATCCGCGAGGGACTCGAGGAAGGGCAGTGGGACGAGGCGCGCCAGGGCGTCACCAGGGTGGCGGCCGCGATCGCGAGCCTGACCGAGCAGGTCGACCGCGCCAGCGCGGGTCTCGCACGCGTCGTCCGCTAGCGTCGATGCCGAGGCGACGCTAGAATGAGTTCCCCCGTTGTCGCCGGAAGAATCGGGGCCGCCGCGCCACGGCGCCGCCAAGGTATGAAAGGCGGATGTTCATGAGATTTATGAGATTTGCAGTACTTCTGTGCGTGGTCGTGGCGGTTGCAGGTTGCAGCAAGGACACGCCTACCGCGCCGACGGGGCCGAGGGTCGGCTTCTTCGTCACGAGTCAGACGAGCCCAACGGGAAATCTCGGCGGGCTGGCCGGCGCCGACGCCACCTGTCAGCGGCTGGCTGCGGCGGCGGGACACGGCGCCCGAACTTGGCGGGCCTATCTGAGCGTCGAGCGTGGTGCCAACGGTCAGGCGGCGCATGCGCGTGACCGCATCGGCGTTGGGCCGTGGTACAACGCCGGTCTCGCGCTCGTCGCCAACAACGTCACCGAGTTGCACGCCCGCGCGGGCGACGCCGCGCTGTTGGTCGATGAACGCGGGCAGCGCGTCAACGGGCAATGGACCGGCTCGCCCGCGCCCAACCAGCACGACATCCTCACGGGGTCGAACGCCGACGGCACCGTGGTGGGCGGCCTGACGTGCTCCGACTGGACGTCGGACTCCACCGGCGTCTCGGCTCAAGTCGGGCACTCCGACGGCTTTGGCCCGAACCAGAGCACGGCTGGGGCACTGGCGTCGTGGAACTCGGCGCACACGATGCAGAATTGCAGTGACACGGCCCCGCGCGGTGGCGCCGGGCGGTTCTACTGCTTCGCCCAGTAGGGAGCGGCGCGTCGCAGGCCACCGCGGTCGGGGCCGGGGTGGTCTCACGGTCGGAAGCGGGTGGTCATCCAGCGCGCGGCGAAGTCCACGAGCGACCGCGCATCGACGAGCCCGCTCCGCGTGCGTCCCACGAGCCCCACGGGCGACGGGTGTGCCGCAAGGTAGTCCCTCAGGATGACGGCGAAGTAGTCCTCGCCCGGCCAGTCGACGATCCCGATGCTGTCGTCGAGGCACTCGACCACGCGCATCTCCGGGCCACCTGGACCGAGCACCCGTCGGTGCCGGCGCACCCGGCGCTTGCCACGCACGTGCGCGAGGTACTCGGCGTAGTGGATGAGCGTGACGCTGTTCTCGTCGGCGCCCAGGCGGAGCACCGAACCGCCAGAGTCCACGAGCCGTTCGAGGGGAGAGCCCGGTCCGTAGTAGTCGTCCCACGGCACGTCGCGCGTGAGCTCGTGCGCGAGCTCGCCGCGCGCTCCGAAGCGGCCTTCGGGATGATTCGAGACACGTGTGCCAGGCGTGGTGCGGAACATCTCCGCGAGCACGCCGAAGTCCGTGGCTGCTGGGGTGGTGGTGGCATCGAAGGGCTCGGCGTCGATGAGCAGCGCCTCGCGGGCGTCCTCGTCGTGCTCGTTGACCCACGACCAGTCGTCGCGGGCGCCGAGCGTCATGAGCAGCGTGCCGCCCGGGCCGACGGCGGCGTCGAGCGCCGCAACGACGCCGGCGGCGCCGCCGTCCACCTGGCCGATGGCGCGAAGCGACGCGTGCACCATCACGACGTCACCTGGCGCGACGCCGAGGCGGCGGAGGTCATCGCCGATCTGGGCGGGTGTCCACGGCGGAGCCATGTCTGGATTCTCGCATCGACCTCGAGAATCTGTATCCACCTGCTCGGATATCGTCCAAAGCGCAGGTCCGTCAGGGGATTGAGCGCCCACCTTTGGAGCCCGATCCCGTTCACACGGGCAGCGTGCTCAGTTTCGCGACCGTGGTGGCAGTCCACCGCCGATGCATCCAGGCGTGCGTCGTTGCTCCTCCTTCGGATACTCTGGATATCCACAGCCACCCCATCGCGCCAAGTCCGCGCGACCGGGGCCCGGCCAGTCGTCGCGCCTCGCTCGCCGGGCGCCTCGCCGGTCTCGGTGCTCACCGAGGCCGCGGAAGGCAGCACACGGGAGCGCGGCAGATGAGCACACTAGACACCACCACTCCGTCCGGCGACTACGCCGAAGCCTACCCCAATAGCTTCCGCGTGCACGACGAGTCGTCGGTGCTGACGCCCCACGGCGTCGTGCCGGTGCACGTGCCCATGCGCGAGGTGCGGCTCTCGGGCGGCGAGCCGTCCATCCGGCTGTACGACACGAGCGGTCCGCGCGTAGCCGACGTGCGCGTCGGCCTGCCGAAGCTGCGCGAGTCGTGGGTGGCGGCCCGGCGCCCTTCGACAAGCTCAGGGCAGGCCCCTTCGACAAGCTCAGGGCAGGCCCCTTCGACAGGCTCAGGGCAGGGGGGGCGAGCTTTCACGCAGCTGGCTTACGCGCGTCGAGGCGAGATCACGCCCGAGATGGCGTTCATCGCTGCGCGCGAGG
>JANORI010000852.1:0-2410 GCA_031415235.1 Acidobacteriota bacterium
CCACGTCGCCCCACTGCAGCGACAGGATTTCCCCAGGCCGGCAGCACGTGTCGAGCATCGCCACGAGCATGCCGCGCAGCGCAGATGCGGATTGGCCGCCCGCAGCAGTCGCGTTTCGTCGTCGTCGCAGGCGAGCCGGCGTTCGCGCGGCGTCTCCGGATCGAGCGCAATCACCGACTCCGTCCCCACCTTGAACGGCGTGGCAGGAATCAGCCGTTCGCGCACGCCCCACGCGCACATCTTCCAGAGCAGCATGCGTTCGGGGACGTGGTGCTCGAAGACTTGTGGTCCGGCGTCCTGCGAGACGAGCGCTACGCACCCAAGGCCGCCTGGCACGCAGCGTTGGGGCACGACCCGACCGACGACGCCCTCTGCAGCGATGAGTCGCGCACCGTACCGGAGGACGTCTGGACTCGAATTGTGGAAGCGGCCACACCGACGCCCGCTGATCCGCTCGATGCGGAGTTGCAAGCAGATGGCCGCGTTCGCTGCGACCCGGCTCCGGTGGTTCCGTGGACGACATCGCGAGATGTCGGCGCTCGAGCAGTTCGTTGCTGGCTCGGCAACCGACGACACGCCTCGGCTCTGCTTCGTAGACGCAGAGCCTGGCATGGGCAAATCGGCATGCGGGCCGAGGCGGTGTGCAAGCTCGAGGGCTTCACCCACGCGCCGAGCGACACGGACTACTGGCAACACGGCCGCTCGACCGAGCGCGACTTCATCTGGGTGACCACGCAGCACCTGACGTCGGAGCGCCTTCAGCAGCTGTCGGACGAGCTGGGCCCGGAGCGGTCGCTCCTGGTGCTCTGCGCATCGTTTCGCGGCAACCTGGACGACTTTCCGACCCTCAAGGGTCAAGAAGGTGCCCCGGGGCCTCCCGTTGGACCCGCGCCGTCGTCTCGGCCAGCAGGCTGCGGCTCGCGAGGATCTTCGCCGTGGTCCAGCGCGCCGTGTCGCGCACGGCGTTCACCATGTACAGGATCCACGACTCCCACGCGCCGGCCGCCGTCACCGCGTTCAGGTGCCGGTAGTAGTCGACCTTCGTCGCGACGATCGCACGGCTCAGGTACAGGACCGGAACCTCGAGCAACTGCTGGTCCACGAGGTAGAGCAGGTTCGAATGCGGCCCGTGCGGCCGTTGCCATCGGTGAATGGGTGGATGGCCTCGAACTGGTAGTGGCCCACGGCCATGCGCACGAGCGGGTCAACGGCCGTGGCGTCGTGCAGGTAGCGCTCCCAGTTGGCGAGCAGGTCACGCCGCAACGCCTCGCCTTCCGGAGGGGTGGAAATCACGGCACGAGTGGCGAGGTTGGTCAGGGCGGTGCCGGGCGTCAGGTTCGCTCGTGGCCCGCGCCCCTGTGGGGGGAACACTGCCTCCCCGGTCAGTGTTCCCCTCCTGTATTCCCCTGCAGCCGGGAAGAATGCCCACGAATCACGAGGTTGACCGCGCTACTGTCCTCGTGCACCTGCCTTTGCCGTGCGGTAGCGCGCTCGCCAGTCCGGGGCCGTGTCGTGTGAGACACCTGCCTCTTGAGAACGCACCGCGAACCGTAGTGTGCCAAACGAGACATCCGATCGGCGACCACCGGTGCATGCTGGAAGGACAGGACGCGACGGCGAGGTTCCGGTCCTCCAGCTACGACGGCTGGTGGTGGGCATCAAGAATTCCGGCACGACCTGCTCGTGATCGCCCGTTTCTGCGGTTCGGCGCAGGCCGGCGACGAGGTCCGCCCCGTACAGTGAATGGCCCAGATGCAGATGTACAACTCACGCGCCACGCCTGCATTGGCCACACTGGTGGCCGCCCTGCTGTTCTCGGCCTGTGGCTCGCGTTCTGTGACGTCGCCGTCTTCGATCGATGTGGAGCCCGGCGCCACGCATCATTCGCTCAGCGGTCTGGTGCTCCTCGTGCCGACAAGCGTGGCGGAGGTCCTGGCGAGAGTCGAAGTTGTGGCCGGAGTGAATTCCGGCGAGTTCACGCTGGCCACCGCAGATGGGCGGTATGTGCTTAGCCAGTTGCTGCCAGGCGACATGACGTTGGTCGCGTCGGCCACCGGATACGACTCGGCGACGAGAAGCGTGACGCTGACCGCGGATCTGACCACGGACTTCGGACTGCAGGCCTCGTCGCCCCCCGTCGCGTCGTTCGTGACCAACGGCAAAGCAATCGATGCGCTCACTCGAACAGGGCTGGGTGACATTGCCTTCGTGGGGCCAGGCGTGTCGGGCGCGCCGACCGACGCCACGGGCGCCTTCCAGATGATCACCACCGACACGTCGCCGGAGGCCCGGCGGCTTGCCTTCACGTGCGCGAACGTCGTGGAGCGCCGCACCGCAGTTCGGGTGCCTGGAGCCAACGCGCTCATCTCGCTGATCGCAGCTACCTTCGACTTGGCCGCCTTCAATGAAA
>JANORI010000853.1:0-4595 GCA_031415235.1 Acidobacteriota bacterium
CTCGACCAGCTTCTCGGGCAACGAACACGGCGGCACCCATCTCGATGCGCCGGTGCACTTCGCCGCGGGCAAGGGACGACCGACCAGGTTCCCCTGGACCGCCTCATCGGCAGCGCCGTGGTCGTGGACGTGTCGGCGGCCGGTGCCGCGAACGCCGGCTACCAAGTGGCAGTGGCCGACTTCACCGGCTGGGAAGCCACGCACGGCGCAATCGCGCCCGACATCATCGGGCTGATTCGCGCCGACTTCGCCAAGCGCTGGCCTAATGCGCGCAGCTACTGGGGCACGGATGAGAAGGGCGCCGGCGCGGTGGCCAAGCTGCACTGTCCCGGGCTGCACCCCGACGCGGCGCCGTGGCTGGTCGAGAAGCGCGTGAAGGCCGTGGGCCTCGACACGGCGAGCATCGACTACGGGCAGTCGACGCTGTTCGAGTCGCACCGCATCCTCTACGAGCGCAACATCCCGGCGTTCGAGAACCTGGCGTCGCTCGACGCGCTGCCGGCGCGTGGTGCGACGGCGTAAGCGCTGCAGATGAAGATTACGAGCGGCAGTGGCGGTCACACTTCGGGCGATTGCGTCCGTGCCCGCGAACGGCCCGGTAGGCGCGTCCGCGTGGACGCGCAAGCGCGGACCGCGAGAGCCCAAACCGCTACCTACGGCCAAAGGCGCTGGACCATCCACGCGCCACGGCGGCCGCCGCCGTCCTCGTAGTGACGCGCACCTTGTGGAGCACCGGCCACCGGCTCACGAACAGCATCGGCACGGCACACAGCATCGCCACGAGCTGCGCGCCTTCCACGCCAAGGTTGAAGCCGAACACGGTCAGCAGACGCAGCGACGACGGCTGCATCCTGTTCGCTGCGCTTGCTCAGCCGGTCGTCTGAGAGGTCGCCATGCTGGCCAGTCCCTCGAGCTTGCCGCCTCCTGCCTCGACGGCGTCGCGAATGAGCACTCGAATCTCACGCATGAACGCATTGCTGGGCGGGTCAGCAACCTGACCAGGAATTGGTGCCGCCTCGCTGTAGATCGACTCGATGTCGCGCCGACGCTCCCGGGCTGAGCCGACGCCGCGATGTCCGTACGCATCCTGCCAGTTGACCGTTCGATTGCGCACGAGCCTAGTTCCGACCCAGTCGTGAAGGCGTAGGGACACCTCCTGTGCGATCCGGTCGATGGCGAATGCCATCATCTCGTCGGTAGCGCCGGTAGCTGCAGTTCACCGTGCCCGACGGGCTGGACTTGTGCGCCCCCGACGCGGTTGGCCCGTGTCCGGGCGCATATCCACCGATGACGCCAGGCGATTACACCGTGGCCGTGATCTCCGGTGGGCAGACGAGTAACAGCCTCGTCTTCACGGTGACGCCGTGAGGCTCGACCACGACGTGTCACCAGCCGCTCTCGTTTCTGTGTTGAACACCTTCGTGCCCACCGGGTACCGGCGGCGATCGAGGCGGCACGTCACCGTGAGGCCCTTCGCCGTGGTCGTCTCGGCAATCAGCCGCACGACGGTCTCGCAGTCGCGCAGGGGCTCGCCGCGCCAGTTCGACGAGATGAAGGCCGAAGAGGCCGGGCGGAAAGTGACACACATCGAGGCCACGGCGAACGCCCCGGTCTGCGGTCGTACGTCACCCGGACCACGACCCGATGTCCTGCACTCACCGTGACCGCCAATCTCGTTTGGTTGGAATGGTCGACGTCACGTTCTCCAGCCGGCGCTCATGTCACTATGATTCGCCGTCCGGTCGAGCGAAGCCTGCCACGCGGCGGCCAGTCGGCCACTGTCGGCCACCGGCATCAGCGGCGGCGGCGCCGCCGGCCCGTCACTCGAGCGCCACGCCCACACTGGCCGACAGCCTGATGTGCGGCTCCCAACCGAGCCTGGCATCCACGGCCACGAACGTGCGCGGGGTCACCCAGCCACGCACGCCGAGGCCCACCGTGGCGGCCCCTTCGTTGGACGAGAACGTGCCGGACTGGAACGTGTTGGAACGCCGGAAGAGGCCGCCGCCGGCGACGAGGAACGGCGTGACACGCCGGGGCGTGGAGGGCGTGGGCGCCAGCACGTCGAACATGATGTTCCCCGTGACGAGGAGGTCGCGGTCCTGTCCGGGCCCCACCATGTAGGTCACCTCCGGGCCGATGCTGAAGTGGCGCGACACGTAGAGACGGGCGCTCGCGCCAATCACGCTG
Source organism: Acidobacteriota bacterium (assembly GCA_031415235.1). Lineage (GTDB taxonomy): Bacteria > Acidobacteriota > Vicinamibacteria > Vicinamibacterales > UBA2999 > CADEFD01. The sequence goes on from JANORI010000853.1 coordinate 2,191, forward strand.
TGGTGAATGAGCGACTCGTCGAGGAACCCCGCGTAGCCAAGGGCGCCTTCCAGGACCGGTGCCGGGCGTGTCGATGCGGCCGTGGACTGCGCGGCAGCGGGAACCGCCGCGGCCGCGGCCAGGATCACGATCAAGAGGGCGATTCGGGCGTCGTGTCGTGCGACCATCCGTGCTGTCTCCGCCCTGGAATGCGCAGTTGGCGCGCACACCGGCTCAGATTGCGGGGGTACTCCCACTTGGCCCCCTGGCTACTTCATGCTCCTGACCACTTTCGCTCATTCGTCTCTCCGTTGACCGTCTAACTTAGCCGGCGCTTCGAATTCCGCGAGAAAACCTTCGACGTCTTGTGGAAGCTGAACGCGTCGACAGATCACCGGCCAGATTGTAACCGGAGGACCCTCCACAACACTTGACGGCAGGGTCAACGTTGTCAGGTCATCGTTCAGGTGTGGCGTTTGGCCACAGTGGTGCGCCTGACACGCGCGTCGAGGCCAGCACTCGCGATAGTGGCAAATCCGGCCAACGTACTCCCGATCACGCACGAGGAAAACATCGGCGCCTCGATTGACCTGCTGCGAACGACCTTTCATTCGGCGGCCGAGGAAGGCGAGAGCCTCGAGGTCTACGTCGGCGGAAACTGTCACCAGGAAGTCGATGTCTTTGGGATCCGGTCGGCTGGAACAAATCGAGCCCAGTAGGCCGATGCTCAGGACGCCGCGAATCTGAGAGGCCGCGCGCGCGAAGGCCAACCCCGCAGCAAGCAAGTCTGCTCGACGGCCCCGGTCAGGATGTTGGCCCATGCGATTCCGATCTTCTGCTTCGCCCTGCCCGGCTAACGTTGCAAATGAGCCGCGCGCCGTCGCAGTCCATCGGCGCGTCGGCTCCATTTGCGTGTTAGCGGCCCACGCGATGCCATCGCGATTCGTCCCGCGAAAAACTGTTCAAGGACGGTACAGTTTCTTAGGAGCCGGTTTTCGTGCGGCCGCGTGCCATTCCGATGGTGCGAACTTCCGGCTTGGGCGTTGGACGCGACCGCCGCGTCACGACACGGTGCCCGGAAGTGGCTTGCGCCGCGCGGGCGCGGCGACAAAACTCCTGGATGTCGTGGCCCGCGGCCGCAAAGAGGGCCTCCCGTGCCGCGCGCACTTCGGCCACGATGGGATCCTGCCAATCGGTCTCGCGTTTCGCCCGTGTCGTCATATGTTTCCGCCCATGAGTTCATCCGGTGTGCACAAGATCGGAGCCGAATACCCTGACGCTCGGCAGATCGCTTCGATTCGCGGACGCAACTGAGCATTCGCGATGTGGGCCAAGTTCCACGTCGGCAGGAAATCGACCCGATGGTACGCCGCCACGGCGATACGTGCCGCATCGGCTGCGGCCTTGCGCGGAAGGGGCACACCCTCGATCAGTGCGGCAGCCAGATCCGCGACGCCGACGGGCATGTCCAGGGTCGGTATGCCTGCCAGAAATCCCGATCGCATCGCGGCAGGCCGACGGTCTCCAGCCGCGGCCTCGTCAATGACCACCTGGGACACGCATAGGTCGAATGCCGAGCGTCGTGTTCGCCACCATGTGTGAGTACGCCGTTGGCGCGCCGCCACGATCAGGTCGCGGCTGGGACGACCAGCGAGATAGCTGAACACGCTCGTCTCGACGTAAACGGTCTGGCGCACCCTCTGATCCTACGCCTCGCAGCCCTTCCGGTCACGTCGTCGTTTCTGTGATTGTCAACGCGAAATAGAAATGTCCCCTCTCGTTCTTGTTCCTGACCCATGCAGAGGAACGGTGTCTCTGCGCCCCGCGACCCAGGCGGCGGCCCGCCGGGTGCGCACGCTGGCGACACGCCTCACGAAGGGCGAGAAGAAACACACCAAGCGCATCGCGCAAGTGGCCGCCGTCTACACGATCGCGCCATTCGTGCGCAGTGCCGAGGACATCATTCGCGACCTGCGACGCGGAGGTGCCGATGCGCTGCGCCTGGCCGGCTCCGCCACAAGCAGCGACCAAAAGCGCCACGACTCCCCAAGTTACAGTCATTGACGGCCTGTCCATCGTTCCTTCTGTTTGTCGGAGGTCCCAACGGCATAACGCATCGGATCGTCTGTCCGGCTCCAAATGAGCCGCGCGCGACGATCTCTTCGACCCGCCCGGCTGTTCCGCGCGGCTCGTCGGCTGCAACGCCTTGTTAGCGGCCCACGCGCTGCGATCGCGATTCGTCTCGCGAGAAACTGCGGAGCGAGACATCCGCCGTATCATCGCGTCCTCCGGGAACCGAGACCGCACCGGCACTGGTGCCCAGAGCCCGCAGGTTCGCGTGGTCCGGGGATTCGCGGCATCGTCAGTGGTGACACGCCTTCACCGGCGTGATCCCGTTGAGGAGATTGCCTCTCATCCGCATCCCT
>JANORI010000854.1:0-1754 GCA_031415235.1 Acidobacteriota bacterium
TCAGCGTGGGATGGCCCGCGACAGGGTTGTCGAGCAGCTCTGCTTCCATCTGGGCCAAGCCGGTTCCCCGCTTCGACTGCTTCGACTGCTTACTCGCGACGCGGATCTACGCCGCAACGAAGGCGGCTGTTTGTATCATCGTGCATCGCCGGGAGTCAAGCATCCACCGACCGGCGGGGCGCTGGGCGTTGACGACTGGCTCTCCGCCGTCTTCGCAGAAGCCGGGTCTCCCGGTGCCACCTCCCACGTGTAGGCCTTGGAAAACGCTCCAATTCGGCCCTTGACATGATCCGGCCGGCAAGGACATGATTCGCCGTATCCCACTGCGGCTCATGCGCCTCCGGCTGCCGCGCCGCGCCGTGATCGTTCTGGCCACTGCCGTTCTGCTGTCGGCGGCGTTGTCCGCCCAGCCTGCCAAACTGGCCACCGATCGCGATCCGACGGTGCTCGCGCGTCTCACCGACGACGCGCGCGTCGGGCTTGGTGTGCCCGGGCTCTCGGCGGCCGTCGCTTCGGGCGATGCGGTTGTGTGGGCGCAGGGGTTTGGCACGGGCGATCTCGAGCAGCAGGTGCCGGTGCGCGCCGATACGGTGTTCCGGATTGCCTCGATCTCGAAACCGATCACCGCCACGGCGGTGATGCAACTGGTGGAGCGCGGCCTGGTGTCGCTCGACGACCCCATCCAGCGCTACGTGCCGGCCTTCCCCCGCAAGCCGCAGGGCGAGGTCACTGTGCGCCACCTGCTCACCCACACCTCGGGCATCCGGCACTACCGGGGCGACGAGTTCGGACTGAACGACTACTTCCCGACGCTCGACCCAGCCATCGCCATCTTCAAGGATGACCCGCTGGAGTTCGCGCCTGGCGAGAAGTATCTCTACTCGACCTACGGCTACAACCTGCTGGCGGGGGTGGTGGAGACGGTGTCGGGACGGTCGTTCGACGACTATCTGCGCGCCCACGTCTTCGCGCCCGCCGGCATGACCGCCACCCTGCTCGAGCGTCCGCAGGAGATCGTGCGCGACCGCGCGCGCCAGTACGTGCGCGGGTCCACGCCCTTCACCTGGCTGAATGCGCCCTACGTCGACCTGAGCGTGAAATGGGCAGGCGGCGGGATCATCTCCACCACTGGCGACCTGCTCCGGTTCGCGATCGCGCTCGATGCCGGACGGCTCCTGCGCCCCGACACGCAGGAGCGCATGTACACCTCGGCGCGTCTCACGTCGGGCGCCATCACCGGCTACGGGCTCGGCTGGATGGTGAGGGAGGACGGCGGCCGGCTGAAGGTGGCGCACAGCGGCGGCGCCATGGGCGGCACCACCTATCTGCTGCGCGAGCCGAAGGCGCGCCTGGCCAGCGTGCTGCTGGCCAATCTCGACAACGTGCCCCGCTTGCGTGAGCTGGCCGACCAGCTCATCGTTCTTGCACCTCGACCCGTTTCCACCGCGACCCGCTAACGACCAACTGACCACCGGCTGACCGCACGCGACGCCCCTCCGGGCCTTCGAAAGCACGCACATGTCCGACAGAAAGTATCGCCAGCACGGCTACCAGGACGACGACCGCGACCGCAGCCGGCCGCGCACCGAGGGTCCACCGGGCGGCCGTCCCGAACGCGAACCCGGCGCCCCCGCCGGCACGCGCCGCATGTCGTCGGAAGGCGCGAAGAACCCCCGCATGATGGGCTACCGCTCGGTGGCCAAGTGCGCGCGCTGCGGCACCCCGGTCGAAGGCGAGATCCTCACCCTCAGCAA
>JANORI010000855.1:0-3943 GCA_031415235.1 Acidobacteriota bacterium
GCCGGCATCTCGAACTGGGTCACGTATTACGTGAACACCGACATCCATCCATTCACGCGGCAATATCTGAAAGCGACGCCGTGGGACGACCCGAAGGTCTACGCCGACACGTCGCCCATGACCTACATCAAGAGCGCGAAGGCGCCCACGCTGATCCAGCATGGCGACAAGGACCCGCGCGTGCCCATCCCGAACGCGTTCGAGTTGTATCAAGGCCTGCAGGATCAGAAGGTGCCGGTGGAGCTGATGATCTTCCGCGGCTTCGGCCACGGGCTCGACAAGCCGAAGGCCAATCGCGCGGCGATGCAGCAGAACTGGGATTGGTTTGGTCGATACCTCTGGCCAGCAGACAAGGGCACGCAGGCGGGGCACTGAACGCTCGTCACCCGATGGCCGAAACGTCTCCGTGCGGTGTCTAACCGCTACTGAGGGCAATTGCGATGGCATCGCAGGTGACCACCCGCACAGTCTACCAGCACACCCAAGTCGGCTACTGGATGTTCGTGGTCAGCGCCGCACTGGCAGCGGTGATCGCAACGCGCGTTCGGTCGCTCTCCGTGTTTGGCGTGATGTGCCTCATCATGACCGCAGCGTCGAGTCTCTTTGGCACGCTCACCACCGCGATCGACGACACGTCGGTGAGTGTCCAATTCGGTCCGCTCCGGCTGGTCCGTGACCGCTTCGCGATTGCCGACATTGCATCGGCGCGGATCGTCCGCAACTCGCTTCTCTACGGTATCGGCATGCGCTACATCCCACACGGCCGGCTCTGGAACGTGTGGGGGCTGGATGCCGTGGAGCTGCAGCTCAAGAACGGCACGCGCTTCCGCATTGGCACCGACGAACCGCAGGCACTGCTGAACGCACTCAGGCAAGTAGGAGTGACCGCATGAGACGACTGGCGATCTTCTCGCTGACGGCGGCCGCTCTTCTGGCGGCGCCGACAGTTGCGTTGGCCTGCTTTTGCGGAGGGCTGGCGAATCCTTGCCGATACCTGTGGGGCTACGACGGTCAGACGCCCGTCGTGTTCGAGGGCACCGTCGAGTCAATCGAGCAACGTGCCGTCGAAGACGTCATCGACCTTGATGGGACGTCTGGCAGCATCGACTACTTCATGAACGAGGTGCGCTTCAGAGACGTACGACACCTGCTCGGGGAGAGCACCACCGTGGTGCTCACTGGCACTGACGGCGGCAACTGCGGGCACGAAAGATTCCGCGTCGGCCGGCGCTTCGTGGTGCATGCCCTTCCGGATCGACATGGGCTCACGACTGGCACCTGCTCATTCACAGCACCGGTCGAAGAGGCCTCAGAGGTCCTCGACTACATCGCCAGCCTGTCACGCCCGTCGCCCGGCGCCCGGATCGACGGCAAGACGGTTTTGGCCCGGCGTGAGCATGTGGGACTGCCGTCCTCTACGTCAACGCCGCTGGCCGGGGTGCGCGTGACGTTGGATGGCCCGGAGCAGCGGTCAGCCGTGTCGGGGGTCGACGGCTCCTACACTTTTGACGGCTTGACGCCCGGCGTGTACCAGGTCTCCGTGGCCTCTGGACGTCGGGACGTGTTCCGAGAAATGTGGCAGCAAGATGTGCGGCTGGCGAACGCACACGCCTGCGCCACACCCCACACGACGTTCTACGTCGACGGCGTCATCGAAGGGACGGTCAACGATGCCGACGGGCGACCGGTGACCGGAGCAGCCGTCTCATTGCGGGCGGCCGACATCGCCGGGCAGGAGCAGGTCGCCTACGACTCCGCCAGGTCGGACGGGGCCGGCCACTTCCGGTTTCGCATTCTCGGGGAGGGCGCTTACGTGGTTGGGCTGAATCTCGAGTCGGGCGCCACCGACGACAGTGCGTATGCCCTCACGATTGCCACCGACGGCAGCGGCGCACCGACGATCGTCGAATTGGCCGAGGGCGGGCACGTGAACCTGGCGCCGATCGTGGCGCGCCTTCCTGCACTCACGACGGTCACCGGCCGACTGATGCTGCCCGACGGACGCCCAGTGCCAGGCGCGAACGTCCGCGCGAGTGCCGCTGGCGAGAATCATCGACGCTTCGGCAAGAGCGTCGAGGTCACGACCGATGCCGAGGGCCGCTTCCTGTTTTCGCTTGGGCAGCAGCAGCCCTACCGGTTCTCGATCTCTGTCGACGCGGGAACGGCCGAGCTGGACACGACTGTCACGCTGAACATCGCTCTGACGCTGCGTCCGCGTCGGTGATGTGCACGAAGAGCACCGGGACATGATGCCAAAAAACACGATCTGCCTCTGGTTCGAGGCCCTAACGCAAGCTCGCGACGGGAGGTCGCAGGTCAGCCGCCTCTGACCTTGCGGTCCAGTGGCGTGTCCCAGGCGCCCGGCGGAAGATAGTGGAACCGAATCATGTAGACGTTCCTGCCGCTGCCGTGTTGCGCCGTCTCGAGCAGAGTCTTTACGCTGCTGAAGCCCGATTCGCGCGCCACCTCGTCGGTGATATCCGTCATCTCGGCGGACGTGATCGAGTCCACGATGATGTGGCCTTCCTCCATGCGGTAGCGACCACCGGCCTTCACCTGCGGCCGCGTCCAGATTCGCACGCTGCTCTTGATCAGCCCGCGTCGAATCCCCTGTCGAAGGTGCTTCGTGAAGGTCACCTACCAGAACCTGGTCGGGCCCTTGACGGCGCCAGACAACAACGCGCTTCGAACGTCGACGATCGACGCCAGGCCAAACGGCGCGACACCGCCCCCCTCGAACCGTGTTGCGGCCGGCGTCCAGTGAAACAGCACGACCTGCCAGGTGTGCGCAATGCCGCCGCGCTCGTAGTAGACAAGGCAGTGATCGGTCGAGCACCCGGCCGCCACCAGACGACGGATCGGGAGGTGCGGTGTGACGATCACGTCGGTCACCTGGAACGCAGCTCCGGGCTCGGCGAGGTCGAGCGTCTGGCTCTTGAACAACACCTGTAGCGCTTCTCGGACGCCGAGCGGCAGCCCCCTGACCGACGTCACCACCTGGAACCGCTCGTCTCTCACGTGCGTCCGCAGCGCCGCCGACAGCACACCTGGCGGCAACGCCTGGTCGCCGCTTGTCACTGCCGACCAGACACTCAGGCCAATCGTGAGCACCACGTACGAACGCACGTCAGTTGAACACCTTCCGGCTCTCCAGATTCGCCTCGATCTCGGCCTTCGTGCGCCACATCGGGCGCATCTCCTTGCGTGACGCGAGCGGCAGCTGGTCTTCGATGTGCTTGGATCCGGCCTTCGACCAATTGCCGTAGTTGAGCAGCACCTCGCCGCGCTGCGGCACCGAGAACTCGATCACGGCGTAGAACGTGTCGCCCGACACCGCCTCGGTCTTGCCGTCCTTGAACTCGCTCACGCCAATCGTACGAATGGCCCCGAGTGGCGACGGCGCGCCGTTGCCGGGCACGTCGGCGTTGCCCCTGCGGAAGCGCAGCACGTCCCCCCACTTCGGGCTGAGCGTGCCGTACTCCTTCTCCACTGCGCCGGCCACCGTGTCGAGCAAGGCCATGGCGCGGACGGGACTCTTGAACCCGCGCGGCGTGTCGAGCGGACGTGCGTCGTCGGTGGGCACCTTGAAGCCGCCAATCTCGCCAAACGTCGACCCGGCCGCGGTCATGAACTTGTAGAACAGCAGCATGCCGTCACTGGTCACTTCGGCTTCTCGGTCCCACTTGGCCAGCACGTCGGCGGCGCGCTTGGCGCGGTCCGTGCCTCGGGCCTTGGCGGTGGCCACGATCTCGTCCACGAACTGATCGGCCGTCTCGACGCGCGTCGACAGCTTGCCCCGCTTCACGTCGTCGAAGGTGATCTTGGGCGGCGCCGTGCTCAGGATGCGGATGCCGCGTTGCGCGCGCTGCGTGATGCCTTGCGGCGCGGCGAAGCCGGCGGCGAACCTGGTGTGGTCGAGCAGCATCGGATAGGTGGACGTCCA
>JANORI010000856.1:0-2394 GCA_031415235.1 Acidobacteriota bacterium
CCGCGGCTGGGTAATCCCGATGCGGCGCGCGGCCTCGGCCTGTGTCCACTTCTGCGTCACGATCTCGCGCTCGAGCGCAAGCGCCAGGCCCGATTGAATCGACAGGCGTTCGGCCTCGGCTGGTTCGAACAGATCGAAAAAGGCGCTGCCGGTCGTCTCGATCACGCTGGCTACTCGTCGGCTCTTCGTCATGACGTCCGCCTTCCTTGCATCATCAATCGATATCACTGCTGGCCAAGCTCGAGGTCACCCGACGAGGTCGTGCGGGTCTTTTTCGAGAACACGTGTAGCACGTACACGGCCTCGGGGAACGCCGCCACGTAGAACACACGCACCTCGCCGGCCACGTGGACGCGGATCTCACGCACGCCCCGACCGACGCCCGCCATCGGTTTCCAATCCGTCGGGTCAGCACCACGCTGAACACGCTCGAGTGCGCGGCCAGCCGCGCGTCGCACGTCTGGTGACCTCGCCACGAGGTCGCGCCTGGAGCTGCCCATCCATGCGATTGGTTTCACCATGGAGATTATATATCTATACTGATATGGCGACAACGACCCGCACGAACGCCCGATGGGCCGTATAATCACGCACGCCGTGGCCCTCACCCCCGGCACCCGCCTCGGCGTCTACGACGTGCTCGCCGCCATCGGCGAAGGTGGAATGGGTCAGGTGTTCCGCGCGCGCGACACCAAGCTGAATCGCGAGGTGGCGCTCAAGGTGCTCCCCGACTCGTTTGCCGGCGACCCGGAGCGTCTGGCGCGGTTCACGCGCGAAGCGCAGACGCTGGCGTCGCTGAATCACCCGCACATCGCGGCCATCTACGGGCTCGGTGAGTCGGCCCCTTCGGCCCTTTCGGCGGGCTCAGGGCAGGCAGGCTCAGGGCAGGCGGGCGTGCGAGCGCTGGTGATGGAGCTGGTCGAGGGCGACGACCTGTCGCAGCGCATCGCCCGTGGTGCGATTCCCCTCGACGAAGTGCTCCCGATCGCGAAGCAGATCGCCGAGGCGCTCGAAGCCGCGCACGAGCAGGGGATCATCCATCGCGATCTGAAGCCCGCGAACATCAAAGTCCGCGCCGACGGCACCGTGAAGGTGCTCGACTTTGGCCTCGCCAAAGCGCTCGACCCGGCCGCCGCGTCGAGCCCAGAAGCGATGAACTCGCCCACGATCACCTCTCCAGCGATGACGCAGGCCGGGAGCATTCTCGGCACCGCCGCCTACATGAGTCCCGAGCAGGCGCGCGGCAAGCCCGTGGACAAACGCGCCGACATCTGGGCGTTTGGTTGCGTGCTGTTCGAGATGCTCACGGCCACGCGTCTCTTCGCCGGCGACTCGGTGCCAGAGACGCTGGCACTCATCTTCTCGCGCGAGCCAGACCTGACGACACTGCCGGCGGGAACGCCCGCCCGCGTGCACACGCTCATCGCGCGGTGCCTCGTGAAGGATCCCCGTCAGCGCGTGCGTGACATGGGCGACGTGCGCCTCGCGCGCGACGGCGCGTTCGAGACGGCCGTGCCGCAGTCTGCCACGCCGGCGCCAGCGGCGCGTCCGCGCGCGCGGGTCGTGGCCGCCGTCGCCGTCAGCGGCCTCCTGGGGGCGCTCGTGGCTGCGGCGGCCCTGTGGTCGTGGGCAGCCTCACGCACTCCCGCCGCCGAGGCTCCGGCGCGCCTGTCGGTGATGGTGCCGGCGAATCGTTCAATCTCCATCAGCGGCTCGCCCACCCGGTCGCTCGCCCTCTCGCCAGACGGCACGCAGCTCGTCTACGTGGGCACGAATGCGGACGCGCCAGCCGATCCGCTGGGCAGGCGCACGCAATTGCTGGTGCGGTCACTCGACACGCTGGCGGTGCGCGACCTGCCCGGCACCTTCGGTGCACGTCAGCCGTTCTTCTCTCCCGATGGCCAGTGGGTCGGCTTCTTCACCCAGACCGGCGAACTCAAGAAGATCGCCCTCGCGGGCGGCAACCCCGTGACGCTGGTCGAGAAGATCAACGGCAGCGAGTTCGGCTTCGGCGTGTGGACGGCGGAGGGCGCGATGGTCTTCGGCGCCCTCAGCTCGGGCCTGCGCCGGGTGTCGGCCGAGGGTGGCGCGGTCACCGATCTCACCACGATCGATGTCGCCAACCGTGAGGGCTACCACACCTTCCCGGTACTGACGCCATCGGGTCGGGCCGTGCTCTTCAGCGTTCGTTCGGTGGGTATCGCCTTCCGTCTTGAAGCCGTGATGCTCGACACCGGGGCGCGTCGCGTGGTGGTCGAGAACGCGCGCGCGCTGCTCGTGCTGAGCAGCGGACACCTCGTATTCGAGCGTGGCGACGCGATCCTGGCCGCACCGTTCGACCTGGACGGACTGGTGGTGACGGGCCCCGCGGTGCCGCTCGTGGACGCCGTGCGG
>JANORI010000857.1:0-3881 GCA_031415235.1 Acidobacteriota bacterium
GCGCCGCCACCTGGCTCGCGGCCCCGCGGCTCGCCGTAGTAGAGGCCACCGAGCAGTTCGCGGACCACCAGCACGTCGGCGCCGCGGACACGCTCGGCCTTGAGCGGCGAGACGTCGATCACCGGCTCGAAGGCCACCGCCGGCCGCATGTTGGCGAAGCCGCCGAGCGCCGTGCGCAAGGCCAGCAGACCCGCTTCGGGCCGCAATGCCGGCGGCTGGCTATCGAAGGCGGGATCGCCGACCGCACCGAGGAACACCGCGTCGGCCGCCTGGCACGCCGCAAGCGTCGTCTCGGGCAACGGCACGCCGGCGACCCGAATGGCCGCCGCGCCCACGGGATGTTCGGAAATGTCGACTTTCAGACCAGTGACGGCGGCCACGGCGTGGAGCACGCGCATTGCCTGGCGCGTGACCTCCGGACCGATGCCGTCACCAGCGAGGGTGGCGAGACGCAGTTTCATCGTGGGCATGCTGTGGAGGTGCATCAAGCGCCTCGAAAGCGGCGTCGCCAGGCACCGCGTCGAGATCGCGAATCAAGGTGGCCAGTCCGGTGTCTTCGATCACTTTGGCGTAGTCGGTGACCTCGAGCATTCTGGCGTAGAGCTTACGCAGGTCTTCCACCCGGAGTCGATGACCGAGTGCGCGGCAGCGGGCGTCGAGCCCCCGCAGGCCCGAGTGCCGTCCGAGCACGAGCTTGGTCGCGGGCGCTCCGACCGACTCGGGCCTCATGATCTCGTAGGTGAGCGGGTTCTTGACCATGCCATCCTGGTGGATGCCGGCCTCGTGGGCGAACGCGTTGTCGCCGACAATCGCTTTGTTGGGCTGCACCGGCACCGACACCACTGCGCTCAGCGCCCGGCTGGTGGAAAAGAGTTGGTCGGTCGCAATTCGCGTGCGGCAGCCCAGGGCATCGCCGCGCACTTCGATCGCCATGACGACTTCTTCGAGCGCGGCGTTACCGGCTCGTTCGCCGATGCCGTTGATCGTGCATTCAACCTGCCTGGCGCCGGCTTGCACCGCCGCGAGGGAGTTGGCCACGGCGAGCCCGAGGTCGTTGTGGCAATGAGCCGAGAGCACGACCCCTGAGCCGACGCGTGCGGCCACCGCAGCGAACATGCGCGTGATGTCGGCCGGCAGCGCGAAGCCGACGGTGTCGGGCAAATTGACCGTGGTCGCGCCTGCCGCTGCAGCGGCCGCCGAGACCTGGCACAGGAACTCGAGGTCGCTGCGCGTGGCGTCTTCGGCCGAAAACTCTACGTCGGCGCACAGGGCGCGCGCTTGCCGCACGGCGGCCACGCTGCGGGCGAGGCACTCGTCGCGCGTGATCCGGAGCTTGGCCGAGAGGTGCAGGTCGGACGTGGCGAGGAACACGTGGATCCGTGGCCGCGCTGCGTGGCGCACCGCGTCCCAGGCGGCCGCGACGTCGTCGGGCATGGCGCGGGCCAGCGCGGCCACGGCCGGACCGCGCACCGCGCGGGCCACGGCCACGACGCCTTCGAAGTCGGCGGCCGACGCGATGGGGAAGCCCGCTTCGATCACATCGACACCGAGACGCTCGAGTTGCCCGGCGAGCCGAACTTTGTCGGCCGGGCTCATGCTGAAGCCCGGCGCCTGTTCGCCGTCACGCAGCGTCGTATCGAAGATGGTGACGGTCGGCCTCGAGTGCTTGCCCATGTGCCATCGAACCCGAATCCAGAGAATAAGTCAAGATGTTGAAACCTACGCAATGCATAAGGGAGACTGCCTTGTTGCCGCTCAAACGAGCGATCCATAGAATCTATGGTTATGGACATTCACCAGCTCGAGACATTCCTGGCGGTCGTCGATGAGGGGAGCTTCTCCGGTGCCGCCAAGGCGCTTGGGCGCACGCAACCCGCCATCAGCCAGGTGATCGGGCGGCTCGAGGACGAGATCGGCCAGCGGCTCTTCGAGCGGCCAGCGCGTCGTGGGGGCCTGACCGATGCCGGCAAGGCCCTGGTTGAATACGCGCAACGCCTGATCATGGTGCGCCAGCAGGCGCGGGTCGCGCTCGAAGACGTACGGGCCCTCCGGGCTGGCCGGCTCGCCATCGCCGCCAACGAGCTCACCTGTCTGTATCTGTTGCCGGTGCTGGACGGGTTTCGCCGCCTGTATCCGAGCGTGAATGTGACCGTGCAGCGCTCGCTTGCCAGCCGGGTGCCGGTCAGCGTCATCGACTACGGAGTGGATCTGGGCGTGGTCACCTACCAGCCCCTCGAGCCCGCGCTGCGGTCGGTCGTGGTCTATCGCGACGAGCTGGTCTTTGTCGTGCCTCCAAGCCATCCGTTGGCCCGGCGCACCGAGGTCAGTATCTCGATGCTTGGCAGTGAGTCGTTTGTGGCCCATCACGTGGCGTCGCCCTACCGCGGCCTGGTGCTCGACGCGTTCCGGAAACACCGCGTGAGTCTGCACATGCCGGTGGAGCTGCCGACCATCGATGCCATCAAGCGCTTCGTCGCGATGGGCCACGGCGTGGCGCTGCTGCCCGGGATCAGCGTGGAAGCCGAGCTGCGGCGCGGCGAGCTGGTGCGCGTGCCGGTGCCCGAGCTGGCACTGGAGCGGCGGCTCCGGCTGGTGATGCGACGCCACGGCGAGCGCTCACAAGCCGTGCAGGCCTTCCTGACCGTCGTCGAACACCATGCCCTCACGGCCAAGGGATTGTTCGACTTCACATGGGACATCGACCCCGAGGACGCGCTGCCGCCGGGCGCGACTGGCCGGCCACGATGACGGGAGTAGAATGGCGCTCGGACGGGCCTGGAGTGCTGTATCGGCGTCACCGTGGCGCCGACCCTGTCGTCACGGCTCTATGCGGTGGTCGAGGCGCGCGAAGGCGAGGGTATCTATCCACACATCTATCGCACGCGCGACGACGGGAAGGTGTGGACGCGGAACCTGCAGGGCGCCGCCAGCGGTCCACGGGCTGACGCCGCCAGGGCAGGTATCTCGACTCTGACGCGCGCGCAAGGGCAGGCTGCGCAACTCTTCGGCTTGGTGGAGAACGCGGATCTCGCACCGACGCCGCAGGTGCTCGCGGCGTGGAAAGACACGGCTTCGGCCATCGATGCCGCCATCGCCGCATGGGAGCGCGGCGGCCGCTAGCAGCCCCTGTCGCCGCTCACCTCGACCATGGCCCTGCTCATGGTCGACGTCGACCGCGACGCCATTGGAAAGATCCGCCTGGGAGAGTTGGAACCCCAGGCGGTGGGTGCACAGGGCGGCCGCTACTGGCCGGCGCCGGGTACGGGCGTCGGGAACATGGGTGCAGTGGCGGCTGGCGCCGGTCCGAGCACCTGGGCGAGGACGTCCTGCTTCACTTCGATCTTCAGCGCGGTCTTGGCCTTGGCCATATAGGCGCTGAGGAATCGGTCGCGCCGTTGGTTGACGAGCTCTTCGCGCAGCGCGTCTCGGCCTTCGGCAATCTGCGCGTCGGTCACGTCGGCCCGCTCGGCCACGCGCGCAATGACGCTGCCGGTTGACGTGGCGATCGCCCCGGTGACGCCGCCTACGGGCAGCGCGAATACCGCCTTCTCGACGTCGGCGTTGGCGCCGATGTCTGGCAGCGCCGCGCCCCGTGCGAGGAGCTCCGTGGACTTGGCCTCGAAGCCGGCCTTCTTTGCGGCGGCCGTGAAGTCGGTGGCCGTCGTGAGCTCGGCGGCGATGGCAGAGGCGCGCGTCTTCAGCAGCTCGGCCGCCTTGTCGCGGGCCGCGTCGTCACGCACGCGGTCGGTCACTTCGGCCAGCGGTGGCAGATACGAGTCCTGCCTGCCGGCCGGCGTCGCAAACACCCAGCCGCGCGAGACGCGCATGGCGGGCGTCACCTCGGTTTCCTTCATCGAGAACGCGCGCGCCGCGATGTCGGG
>JANORI010000858.1:0-2904 GCA_031415235.1 Acidobacteriota bacterium
CGTGTCGGCCTGCACGGGCGACGAGGATCCCCTCGCCGTCAAGGCCGCCGCCGTACAGGCGGGCGACGAGTTGATGGGGGCCAAGCAGTACGCCCCGGCCGCGGCGGCCTACCGACGGGCCGTCGATGCCGACCCCAACGACGGCCATCTCCGCGTGAAACTGGCCAAGGCGCATGAACAAGCCGGCCAGTGGACCCCGGCCGCCAACCAGGCCATGCGAGCCGCCGACTTGTTACCCGCGGATTTCGACGCGCGGTTCCTCGCCGCCCGCCTGATCCTGGGGCAAAGCCGCTTCGAGGATTCCCTCACGATCACCTCCGCGCTCCTCCGCGAGCGCCCCACTGATCCGGACCTGCTCGTGCTCTGGGGCACGGGGTCCGCGAAACTGATCAACCCGACGTGGGCCCTCTTCAAGCTCGGCTCCACCGGAGGCCTCGGCCCGAAGTACGAGGAAGGGTGCACCACGCTGCGGCCCCGGGTGGGCCCCGACCAGGAGCGCGAGGCCGAAGCCGTGTTGCGCGGAGCCGTGGCGCGCGCGCCGGAATCGATTGACGCCGCGCTGGCGCTCGTCAACTTTCTCTGGGCGGCACGGCGCGCGGACGAGAGTGGGGCACTCCTGCAACTCATCGCCGACCGGGGACCGCACGGCCTTGCAAACGAAGTCGCCGGGCACTTCTTCCTGGCGCGGGGTCAATACGCACTCGGCGAGAAGTACCTGGCGGTCGCCGCGGAGGCGAGCGCCTCGTACACCCGCGCTCCACGTCTCGCCCTGGCAGACCACTACCTGGCGGTCGGCCGCTTCGAAGACGCCCTCCGCCACTTGACCCAGATGCCTGCCTCCGACGACGAGGGCGGGGTCATCGCCGTGCGAAAGGTCGACGCCGAACTCGGCCTCGGCCGCTACGACACCGCCGCGCGGCAGCTCGACGCGATTCTCGCGAAGTATTCGATGCAACGGCGCGGCCTGGCGCTCAGATCGCAGCTCCTCTTGAAGACCGGGAAGACCGTGGACGCCGTCGCCGCCGCGCGTCAGGCGGTGGCCGCGGACCGGGCCTTTGCCGAGGCGCGCGTCGCCCTGGGGGCAGCCCTGGCCGCGGCCGGCGACGCCCCCGGGTCATTCGTGGAGTATGCCGAAGCGTTTCGGCTCGATCCGGCGCGCCGATCCCTCGTTCCGATTCTGGCGCGCCTCGCGCTCGACACCAGCCGGCACCGCCAGGCGCAGATGTTCGCGCGGCAGGCCGTGGGGCTGTTCCCCGAGGACCGGGAGGCCAAGGTGGCGCTCGCGACCGCGCAGGTGCGGCTGCGCGACTACGAGGCCGCGGCCGTCACCTTGGCGCCCCTGCTGCTGGTGCAGCCACGCCCGCTCGACGTACACATCCAGTTGGGTCTGCTCGAAGCCGGGCGCGGCCACGACGCCGCCGCGCGAGAGGCCTTCGAAGCGGCCCTGAAGTCGAGCCCGACATCGATCGACGCGCTGGCGGGGCTCGTGGGCCTCGACCTCAGCCGTGGTCGCCTTGCGGAGGCGAACGAACGCGTGACACGGGCCATGGCCGCCCGCCCGAACGACGTCGAGTTGATGACGCTCGCCAGCCGCGTGTCCCGGGCCGCGGGTGCGTCACGCCGCGCCGAGCAGATCCTGCGGACGGCGTTAACCCTTCAGCCCAACGACGCCGGCGTGGCGGTACAACTGGCCGACTGCCTGGCCGACACCGGCCGCGCCGACGAGGCTCGCCAGTTGCTGGAGCGCACACTCGCCCGTCAGCCGTCGTCGCTCGTCGTACGGACGGCGCTCGGCGGCGCGCTCGAGCGACTGGGGCGCTTCGACGACGCCCGGACCCAGTACGAGCGCGTGATCTTTGCGAACCCGGGTGACGCCGCGGCCACGGCGCGCCTGGCACTGCTCGCCGTGGCACAGGGGAAGAATCTGGATCCGGTGCTGGACCTGCTGACGGAGGCGGAGCCCGATTTCGTGTGGGACGCTGGCATCCGCGATGCCCTGGGCTGGGTGTATCTGCACCAGGGCACACCGCGGCGCGCGGTGCAGAACCTCGAAGACGCGGTGCGCGTCAATCCGCAGCATCCGGGCTACCTGTATCACCTGGGAGTTGCCTACGCGCGCCTGGGCGACACCACGAAGGCCCGGGCGGCGCTGTCGAAGGCGCTCGCCCAGGAGTCGCAGTTCGCCGAGCGCGGCAACGCCGAGGCGGCCCTGGCGGCGCTCGCGCGGTGAGCCGCGCAGGTTTGTGAGGGTTGCTCTCGTCTTCATGCGGCGTCACTGAGTTGATGCCGCGATCTCGCTTGCCGGCTCGACAGGCGCGTATACTCAGCCAAGAATGCGCATGCGTCCTCCAGTGCGAGTGGAAGTGAGCGTGGCGCTGGCTGCCGTGCTGCTGTCGGCCGGGGTCATCTGGCTGCTGCGACCGGGTCATCCCAGCGTCATCACCGGCGTCCTCTTCTTGCTCGCATCGGGCGCCTGGCTCGCGCTGGTGGGCCGGGTCGGGCTGGGCGTGTCCCGTCGCACGAGGCCGCTCGTGCCTGGCGTCACGCTGGCGGTGGCCACGACGGTGATCATGACGATCCTGCTGGAGCTGACGCTGCGCTGGGGCGTGGGCACGCGGGCCACGTACGGAGAGGCGAACGGCAGCCGGGTCTACAGGTCGGTCTACGCCTACGACAACCCCACCTGGTTTCACCTGTACTCACCGGGCCAGACGTTCACCGACAAGAAAACCGAGTTCTCGCATACCCGGACGATCAACGCCATAGGGCTCGCGGAACGCGACGTCCCGGTGGACAAACCCGACGGCGAGTACCGCGTGCTGGCGCTCGGCGACAGCTACACGGAAGGCGTGGGCGCGGCGTACGACGAAAGCTGGGTCAAGGTGCTCGAGCGACGGCTTCCGT
>JANORI010000859.1:0-2472 GCA_031415235.1 Acidobacteriota bacterium
GCGGCATCGTCCATCGCGATCTGAAGCCGGCCAACATCAAGGTGCGTGCCGACGGCACCGTGAAGGTGCTGGACTTTGGACTGGCGAAAGCACTCGACGAACCTAAAGGTTCGTCGCCACAGGGGCTCGAGAGTTCGCCGACCATCACGTCACCGGCGATGACGATGCGCGGCGTGATCCTGGGCACGGCCGCCTACATGTCGCCCGAGCAGGCGCGCGGCAAGGCCGTCGACAAGCGCACCGACATCTTTGCATTCGGCTGCGTGCTGTTCGAGATGCTGACCGGCCGCCGCGCGTTCGACGGCGAAGACGTCGCCGACATCCTGTCGCGCGTGATTCAACGCGAGCCCGACTGGAGCCTGCTGCCCGCCAGTGTCCCACCACGCATCGTCGACGTGCTGCGCTTGTGCCTGGAGAAGAACCTCCGCACGCGGCGAAGCGATATCGCTGACGTGCGCATTGACCTGGACCTGGCCTTGAACGCCGCTCCCGACCAGGCCTCGACGCCCTCGGCCGCGGCCGTCGGGCGTTCACGCGGTGGATGGATTGCGGCGGGCGTAGCGATCGTGCTCGCCGCCGCGATGGCGCTCCCCACGTGGCGCTACTTCACCCGCGTCGACGACCCGGTGCCTCCCGCCCAGTTTTCGGTGGTGGCGCCTGACGGTCGAGACCTGCAAGCCACGGTGGCGGTTTCTCCGGACGGCCAGTGGGTGGCCTTTGTCAGCGGCGCCTCGGGAGACCAGAAGGTCTGGCTCCGGCGGACCGCCTCTAACGAAACCGTCGAGCTCCCGGCCGCGAGCGGGGCGTTGCTGTCCCTCATCTGGTCGCCCGACAGCCGCCAACTCGCGTTCTTTGTCGCGGGTCGGCTCAAAGCCGTCGACGTGGCGACCGGTGCCGCCCGCGTGATTTGCGATGCAGACAACGCGACCTACGGTGGCGCGTGGAGCCCCGATGGCACCATTCTGTTCGGAACCGCCACGGGGGTACGCCGGGTTGCTGCCACAGGCGGCGTGTCAGAGCCGCTGTCGTTGAGCGATGGCGCCGACCCGAAAGCCCGGCGGCTCGTGGCCCACTTCCTGCCGGATGGTCGCCACTTCCTGTATGCCGTTCAGTCAACCGCCGTCGCGGGGACCGCGCAGGCCGCGATTCACGTCGGCGATGTACAGGCCGCGACGGGGCGGCATTTGTTCGACGCCGAATCGCTCGCAGTGGCCGCCCAGGGCTTCATCCTGTTCGTCCGGGCTGGCACGCTCTTCGCCCAGCAGTTCGACGCCAATTCGTTCCAGTTGTCGGGCCAGGCGCAGTCGGTGCAGGCAGTAATTCCCGATGGCCCGTCTTTCTCTGTCTCCCGTAACGGTGTGTTGGCCCTCCGCCCCGCAGAAGCCACCCGGCCGCCCAGTGACCTGGCCTGGATCGACCGCAGTGGCACCCCGCTTGGCACGCTGAAGAAGCCGCCCACCGACGATTACGCCAATCCGGCGATCTCTCCGGACGGCCGGCGCGTGGCCGTCAACAGTCTCGACCGACGGAGTGGACGCAACGACATCTGGATCATCGACACCGCCCGTGACGTGGCCGAGCGATTCACCGTTGGCGACGGCTCCAGTTCCGATCCGGTGTGGTCACCGGATGGACGCCGAGTGGCCTTCGTCTCGGAACGCACCGGTCGTCTTCAGATTGTGTCCAGGGCGATCGACGGCAGCGGCGAACAGGTGCTGGAAGATCTGGGGCCGGGCCGAGTGGCGAGCAGGCTCAGTGCGATCACGACCGACTGGTCGCCCGACGGCAGGTTCATCGTGTACTCCGACGCGCGGAACGGCCAACGGACCATTCGCGTGCTCACCGTCGCGGAGCAGAAGTCCAGTGTTCTGATGCTCCCCGCCGTTCTCCCGTACGCTGCGCGCTTCTCACACGACGGCAAATGGCTGGCCTACGCCGCCATGGATTCCGGCCGGATGGAAGCCTACATCGCGGCGTTTCCCGAACTGAATCGAAAACACCAGGTCTCAAACGAAGGTGGCATCCACCCGCGATGGGGCCGAAACGATCGCGAGGTGTTCTATGACGCCAAGGGTCTCAGCGTGGTGGACTTGAAGGCATCAGGGGAGGACCTGCTGCCGGGCGCCGCGCGTGTTGGGTACGATCGCGACCTGGCCAGTCCTCTCGACGGTCGGCACCACTACGCGGTCGCTCCTGATGCGCAACGCCTGCTGGTGCGGCAGCCCTTGGGCACCAACCCGTCAGCGGTGCGGATCCTGGTGAACTGGCCGGCGATGCTTCGGCAGTAGCGCCCGCCCCTTCCGGGCACCCCAGTCCCAGAGCGCTTCGACCGGCACCGCGAACAGACGCGGCCCAAACGGCACGACCTCGCGTCCCGTGTAGAGCACGATGCCACGGTGAAACTTCGGGCCGATGGCGTCGGCCAGCGATCGCAGACCCTTGAAGTCGGAGGCGGTGACCGTGGCGGCGCTC
>JANORI010000860.1:0-2134 GCA_031415235.1 Acidobacteriota bacterium
ATCCGTTCGATGGCTTCAGGTAGAGGTCGTAGGCGCCTGTTCGGTCCGACTCGAAGGCGATCCGCATCCCGTCCAGTCGACGGCTGCACCGGCCCGGGTGTAGCATCGCGCGATGCGAAGCCCGGCCGACGATGCCCTCAACCGCCGCCAGTTCCTGAAGATCGGGGCGACGGCGGTGGCGGCCGGAGCGGCCAGCGCGCCCGATGGCGCGCCCGCTCGGGTCAGTGATCCGATTACCCAGGCTCGCCGTCTCGTTGTGCGCCCTCATCAGCGCGTATGACAAATGCGTACGGTCCTTACCGCAAGGGGCGAACCTCCCTGAGCAAGTGGCGCGCCGCCACCGCCCGCACGCCGTCAGTGATGGACCAGGTCTCCTGTCCCGCGTGCACGACCGTTAGTTCATCCAGCTTCAAGTCGGCCAGCGCGATTCGCATCGATGGCGTGAACGACGGAGCCTCGGTGCGCTTGAATTCGAAGCCCAGGCGGCGGCGACCACGGACGACGAGCAGGTCCAGTTCAGCGCCCTGGTGGGTGCCCCAGAAATAGCACTCGTCGGGTCGCGCGCCGAGTCGCCGGATGACCTGCGACACCAGGAACCCCTCCCACGACGCGCCCACCTTGGGATGGCCGCGCAGATCATCGCGGGTCTCGAGCCCCAGCAGCGCGTGCGCGAGGCCACTGTCGGCGATGTATACCTTCGGCGACTTCACCTGCCGCTTGGCGAGGTTCTCGTACCACGGCCGGAGGACCCGGACGACGAAGGTCGCGGCCAGCAGGTCCAGGTGGCGACGAGCGGTGGCATCGCTGGTGCCCAGGGCCCGGCCAAACTCCGACGCGTTCCAGACCTGGCCGTGCCAGTGTGCCAGCATCATCCAGAAGCGACCCAGCACGGCGGCCGGTACGCCGCTGCCGAGCGACGGGATATCGCGCTCCACAAATGTCCGCGTGAAGTTCCGTCGCCACTCGAGGCTGCGCGCCTCGTCCCGAGCCAGGTAGGAGGCGGGGAAGCCGCCCCGAAGCCACAGCCGGTCGAGAGAGAACGCCGTGTGGCCGGTGAGCTCGTCCAGGCCGAACCCGTCAATGTGATGAAAGGCGATGCGCCCCGCGAGTGACTCAGAGGTCTGGCGGAGCAATTCCGGGGACGCACTGCCGAGCACGAGAAAGCGCGCCGGCCAGCGCGGACGGTCGGCGAGCACGCGCAATATTCGGAAGAGGTCCGGCACATGCTGGACCTCGTCGAGCACCACCAGGCCCGTGAGGGCGCGCAGGGCCAACCCAGGGTCCTGGAGTTTCTGCCGGTCGACATCGTCTTCGAGGTCGAACACGGTGCGCGGTCCCCGCCATCCCGCCACGACCTGCCGGGCGATGGTGGACTTGCCGACCTGGCGCGCCCCGAGCAGGGCGACGACCGGATAGTCGCGGAGCAGCCGCCGGATGGCGGCGAGGTAGGCCGCGCGCCGAATTTGCACGACGTGGATCATACCATGAATATTCGACACATATCGTCGAATATTCATGTTCTACCATGGGCGCGAGTGCCGGTCTGGTATGGTCACGTCACCCTTGGCTCTCACTCCCGGCACTCGCATCGGCGTCTACGAAGTCACCGTGCCGATCGGCGAAGGCGGCCCGCCTTCGCTCGCGCATGTGGCGTGCGAGCTTCGGCGAGGTCTCGCCGTAGCCCAACGGGGCTCGACATGGTGATCGGCGACAGGATCGGGCCGTACACTATCATCTCGAAGTTGGGCGAAGGCGGAATGGGGCAGGTGTGGCGGGCGACCGACACGACGCTCGGCCGCCAGGTCGCTGTGCCAAGGGGCCAAGCCGGAAAGCCGCAATCTGCTGGGGGTGGGGCCGGGGCTGATAACGCGGTTTCCGTCACCCCCAGACCCCCAGACCCTGCTAAAGAGATGTCGAGGCCCACCGATAACGCCCGGTCGTCGGGTTGACTCGCAGCACATCAACCACCGGCCGTCCCGCGACCAGTCCTGCACGACTTGGTGTCAGGCGAGTTCACCAGCCGTTCCTCGGCGCCCGATCCGTTCGATGGCTTCAGGTAGAGGTCGTAGGCGCCTGTTCGGTCCGACTCGAAGGCGATCCGCATCCCGTCCAGTCGACGGCTGCACCGGCCCGG
>JANORI010000861.1:0-17062 GCA_031415235.1 Acidobacteriota bacterium
GGCGACACCGCGGCTTGGGTCATGGCGATTCAGGATGTGAACGGCGAACGGTGCCGCGGTGGTTCCGTTATAGCACTACCAGTCGCGACGGGGGACGCGACACGGGCGGTGATCGTAGAACGTTCGACGGGGCGGTCGAACGACGGCGCGAATCCGGGGTCGGAGGTGGTGGACGGTGAAGGGCGGCGCATGGACATCGATTCCGTCACGCGTGACCGGGCACGCGTTGACGGGCCGGCCGCCGTGTGCCAGATCGCGCGAGCGCTACTTCCCGTTCAGCTCGTCGTAGATCGCCTGCACGGCCGCCGTGAGTCGCGTCGAGTCGTAGCCGGCGTATTTGCTCATCCACGACTTGTCGGCGGCGGCCTGATCCACGGTCTTGCCGACCTTGTGCGCGGCCGTCGTCTGCGCGTACAGATCCGCGAGGAACTGCTGGAACGCCGCCACGTCCTTCACGGTCGCCACGGGCTGGTGACCGCCGATCACCGTGTCGATGTTCTTCACGCCGTCGAGCATCTTCTTCAGCGTCTCGGGCCACGCGCGGCCGCTGCCGCCGTTGCTGCGATCGATGAAGGGCGCGTCCTTCCACGGAAACATGTCGCCGGCCTGCATCGTGCGCAGCGCCGTGTAGACCACGAACGTGTCACCGTTCGTGTGGCCAGCGCCGAAGTGGTAGAGGTCGATCTGGTCCTTGCCGGCGCCGAGCGTGAGCTTGTCTTGGTAGGCGCGCTTGGGCAGGAACTGCGCCTTGTCGCCCTTGAAGGCGTCCATGCGCGCCATGTTCGCTTTGGTGTTCTCGTGCACCACGGTCTCGATCGAGGCGCCAAAGAACTCGTTGCTGCCCGTGTGGTCGCCGTGCGCGTGCGTGTTGATCACGGTGACGACGGGCTTGTTCGTCACGCTCTTGATGCGCTCGAGAATCGTGGGGCCCCAATTGGCCAGCTTCGTGTCGACCACCACGACGCCGCGGTCGGTGATGAAGACACCCGTGTTGCCGCCGCTGAACGCCTCGCGCGGCACCGGGCTCGAGCCGGTGATCATGTAGAGGTTCTCCTTGACCTTCTCGATCTTGGTCGCGGCGAGCGCCGCCGCTGCGGGCGCGGCCACTGGAGCCTGGAACGCGGCAACAGCCATGGAGAGGCCACCGAAGGTCACGATCACGCCAAGCACGAGTGCACGTATCATGCGCCCGATTCTACCGCCTGCGGCGCCCCGCCGGCTGTCCGCTCGAGCCTATCTCATGGGGTGATGCTTTGCTGTTATTCAAGACATGGAGCGCATGGATTCATGTTTCGCGGCGCCCCCGCTCGCGCTACGATGCCACGCTGTGCCTCTACTCTCTGTGATGTCCACGGCCGATCTCACGGCCTACCGCGATCTGATGCAGCGCCGTTACGACGCCTTCGCGACGCGCGGCCTCGCGCTCGATCTCACGCGTGGCAAGCCGTCGAGCGATCAGCTCGACCTGTCCAACGGGCTGCTCGCACTGCCCGGGGAGCGGGACCACACTGCCGCGGATGGCACCGACGTACGGAACTACGGCGGCCTGCAGGGTCTGGCGGAGCTGCGCGCCTTGCTGGCGCCGCTCTTCGGCCTGAGTCAGAACCAGATAGTGCTCGGCGACAACTCGAGCCTCGCGTTGATGCACGACGCGATTGCGTTCGCGATGCTCACGGGCACGGTGGATAGCCCCCGGCCATGGGCGCAGGAGCCGAGGCTGGCGTTCCTGTGCCCCGTGCCCGGCTACGACCGGCACTTTGCCATCACCGCGGACTTCGGTTTCGACCTGATCCCCGTGCCGCTCGGTGCCGACGGTCCCGACATGGACATGGTCGAGCGGCTCGTCGCCTCCGACCCGGCGGTGAAGGGCATCTGGTGCGTGCCGAAGTACAGCAATCCCACGGGCGCGGTCTACAGCGCCGCCACCACCGAGCGCCTGGCCGCGATGCCGGCGGCGGCGCCCGACTTCCGCGTGATGTGGGACGACGCCTACGCCGTGCATCACCTCACGGCCGAGCGCATCGAGACGCCGAAACTGCTGGAGGCCTGCGTGCGGCACGGGCACGCCAATCGCGCGTTCGTGTTTGGCTCCACGTCGAAGATCACCCTCGGGGGCGCGGGCGTCGCACTCTTTGGGGCGTCGCCCGAGAACGTGGCGTGGTACCTCGGGCGCATGGGCAAGCGCACGATCGGCGGCGACAAGGTCAACCAGCTACGTCATGTGCGCCATCTGCGCGACACCGCCGGGCTGCTCGCGCTCATGGACCGCCACCGCGCGATCGTCGCGCCCAAGTTCGCGAGCGTCACCGACACGTTCGACCGCGAACTGGCAGGCACGGGCGTGGCGTCGTGGATCGTCCCGAAAGGCGGCTACTTCATCAGTGTCGATGTGCTCGACGGCTGTGCCGCGCGCGTCGTGTGCTTGGCCAAGGCCGGTGGCCTGGCGCTGACGCCGGCGGGAGCCACCCACCCGCACGGCGTCGATCCGCGCGACCGCACGATCCGCATCGCGCCGACGTTCCCCGATCTGACCGCGGTGGCCACGGCCGCCGAAGGTGTAGCCGTGAGCGTGCTGCTCGCCTCGTCCACGGCTCTGCTGACCAGTCGCGCACCCGGGGCGTAGCCCCAGGGAGCAGCGCGCGATCGAGAACTACTGACTCGCAACCATCCTCTGAAAGGTGTGCGCCATGTCCACGCTGACTCGCCGGGCTTTTGCTGCGTCGCTCGTGACCGGTGCCGCCGTGGCGCGCACCTCCGCTCGCGTGGCCGCGCAGCGGCCGGCTACGCCATCGGATGTGGCGTGGCTCTCGCTGACTGATGCCGCCGAGCTCGTGAAGGCGAGGAAGGTGTCGGCCACGGAACTTGTGACGGCCTGCCTCGATCGCATTGGCACCTACAACCCGAAGCTGAACGCCTTCATCACCATCACGGGTGAAGCCGCGTTGGCGCGCGCCAAGGTTCTCGATGCCCTCCCCGCCAGCGCGACCCGCGGACCCTTGCACGGCGTGCCAGTAGCGCTCAAGGACAACATCGACACGGTGGGCCTGCGCACCACGGCCGCCAGCAGCGTGTACGACGACCGCGTGCCGGCAGAAGACGCGGAAGTGGCGCGGCGGCTCACGGCGGCCGGCGCCATCGTCGTCGGTAAGCTCAACCTGCACGAGTTCGCCAATGGCGGCACCTCGGCCACCAGCTACTACGGCCCCGTGCGCAACCCGTGGGCGCTCGAGCGCAATCCCGGCGGCTCGTCGGGCGGCTCGGCGGCGGCCGTCTCGGCGGCGCTCTGTTACGCGGCCCTGGGCACCGATACGGGGGGCTCGATTCGGACGCCGGCGTCGTACTGCGGCGTCGTGGGTCTCAAGCCCACCTATGGCCTCGTGTCGATTCGCGGCATCATTCCGCTGGTCGTGTCGCTCGATCACTGCGGTCCGCTCACGCGCACGGTGGCCGATGCGGCGCTGATGCTGCAGGTGCTGGCCGGCTACGATCGACTCGACATCGCGAGCGTGGAGCATCCCGCCGAGAACTACGTAGCGGCGCTGGCCGCGTCGGTCAAGGGACTGCGCGTGGGAGTGGCGCGCGTGCCGTTCTTCGATCATCTCGACGCCGACGTGGCCGCCGCGACCGATGTCGCCCTGAAGGCGGTGGCCGCGCTCACCGGCAGCATGCGCGACGTGATGCTGCCGTCCACGAGCGACGTCAACCTCAACGGCGAGATGTACGCGTATCACGAGGCGCTCTACGCCAAGATGTCCGGCCGCTACCAGATCCCGACCCGGCGGAACCTGCAGAACGGCGCGAATGCCAAGGCCGCCGAGTACGTGCGCGGTCGCTGGGCGCTCGAGTTGATGCGGCGCACGATCGACGACAGCTTCAAGGATGTCGACGTCGTCGTGCTGCCCACGCGGCGGCACACTCCGCGCACCGTGGATGCCGCACTGCAGCGCGAAGAGACCGACGTGCCGCGCAATCCCGAACTGGAGAACACCGGCCAGTTCAACGTCTACGGCATCCCGGCGATCTCGGTGCCGTGCGGCGTGACGGCCGCGGGACTGCCCGTGGGCCTGATGATTGCCGGTCCCCGCTTCGCCGAAGGCCGCGTGCTCGCGCTGGCGCGGGCCTTCGAGCAGGCCACCGAGTGGCACACGAAGCGGCCGCCCATCGCGCCTGACACGCCCGTGCCGCCGCTGGCCCGTACGACCGGGTAAACTGGCCGGCATGACCGAGAGCGGCGCGTCGAGCCATGCCCCTGCGTCGCCGAAGGCCCGGTCGCACACCGGCCGCTCGGCGCCTTCGTGGATAAAGAAAAAGGACCGGCGGTTGCCCGCCGGCCCTTTCCGTAAAACGTGATCCGCTCGAACTAACCGCGCGCCATCGACGTGGCCGCCGCCTTCTTCGGGAAGATTTCCTTGAAGGCGACCAGGAACTTCGCCATGTCTTCCTCGCGGCCGATCGACACGCGCAGGTGGTTCAGCATCGGCGGGAACGGGCGGCCCACGAGGATGTTCTTCTCGCGGAACGCCGCAATCGTCGGCTGCACCGTCTTGTCGTGCAGGCTCACCATGAAGAAATTGGTCTGCGACGGAATCACCGGGTAGCCCCAGGCCTCGAGTTCGCGCGCGGTCTTGGTGCGCAGGTCGATGACCTTCTTGCGCACGTCAGCCTGACCAGCCGTGTCCTTGAGCGACGCCGCGGCGCCGTACTTGGCCAGCACGTTGACGCTGTTCATGGCGTAGGGACGCATGCGCTGAATCATCTCGGCCGGCGCGATCGCGTAGCCGATGCGCATGGCGGCCAGCGCCGCGATCTTCGAGAACGTGCGCGCCACGATGACCGGACGGCCTTCGAGGATGTAGGGCACGGCCGTGCCGTAGGCCGGGTCGTCGACGAAGTGGTGGTAGGCCTCGTCAATCAAGACGGGCATGTCCTTGGGAATGCCCTCGATGACCTGCTTCACTTCCTTGGCCGACACGACCACACCGGTCGGGTTGTTGGGGTTGCACAGGTAGAAGAAGCCGATGTCGCGCGCGTTGCGGTTGGCGGCCGCGATCATCCCGGGGATGTCCTGACGGTAGTCCTTCAGCAGCGGCAGCTTGATCGCGTCGGCCTTGATGTTGGTGGCGTGCTGGTAGACCGAGCCGTAGGACGGGTCGGCGCCGAGCACCATCTGGCCGTTCTGCAGGTAGGTCGTGCCGACGACCTGCAGCACTTCGCCGGAGCCGGCGGTGAGCAGCACGTTTTCGGGCTTCACGCCGTGGTGGTCGGCAATCGCCTTCATGATGTCGGAGTCGGGGTTGCCGTAGCGGTTGGCGTACTTCCAGGCGCTGTTCATCGCCTGCATAACCTGCTCGGGCGGGCCCCAGTTGTTCTCGTTGCTGCCGAGCTTGACGAAGTTGTCGTAGGCCGCCTCGCCGCCCCGGAACTGTTCAGTGCGGACCTGACCGAAGAGACTGGCGGGCTTCAGGCCCAGGGCGCCGACCGCAGCAGCCACTCCACCGAAAAACCGACGACGGGATAACGCGTCCATGTGCAACTCCTCCAGGGAAAAATCTACGAGCCTTGGAAGATTACCCGATATCGGGGGTCGATGGCGCGCCATTTGTGCCGGGAGGAGATCCCGCAGCGCGAGTTGAGAGGGGTCCCGGGCCGGGAGTTTGGGGACGAGATCCCGGGACGGGGGCTGGGCAGGCGAATCCGGGACGGGAAACGGCGTGCAGCCGCGGATCAGCGCCGCGCGTCGACCCAGAGGCTGCGCATGGCGTCCGACTGCTCGTCGAGGTCGGCCTCGACCTCGGCGACGAGGCGGTCGCGGCCGGGCAGCTGCAGCAGTTCGCGCACGTCCCAGAGGTCCTGGGCGCCGCCGGCATAGAGCTTCAACAGGACAAGGTCGCGGGGCCGTACGACCGGCGCCCCCCCGGGGGATGGTCCGCCCGCGCGACAGCCGCGTGTGCCAGTCATGCTTGCCCAGAATGATGTCCACGGGCCGGTCGCGTGGCGTCTCGATGCGCACGACCCCACCCAGTGGGTCGTCCACATCGCCCCGCCGGATGTCGACGATCGCGCCCCCGTGGTCGAGTGCGGTCCACAGCCCACGGCCCAGCACGCGAGCGTCGGTGGTCAGCAGGTCGATGTCATAGGTGGAGCGAGCCACGCCGTGAGCGGCCAGCGCGGCGGCACCAATCAGCGCGTGAGGCACGCGATGGGCATTGAGCAACGCGAGCACCTGTTCGAACAGCGTCATCCGAGGTCGACCGTGGCGGCACCAGAGGGCCCGCGGCCCGCGGCGGCACCAGAGGGCTCGCGGCCCGCGGCCCGACGTGCGCGCAGACGCCGCAAGGCTTCCGCGCGGTCGAGACCGCTCGACCGCACGAAGAGCCCGAGGTCGTCGTCGCCCAGGGCGAGTGCCAGTTGCACGCGCTCTGGCACGGGCAGCTGCAACACCCGCGCCCGCGTGCTGGTCCGCAGATCGTCGGCCACCGATCGCATGCGGTCAGTATAGGACAGCCGTCACTGCACGCTCAGGGTCAGGTGCCGAGGCGACGTGCCGGGCGAGACGGCTCCGGGTGAGGTGCCTGGGCGAGGTTGACCGCGCGGCATGCCGCGCCTATTCTGCGCGCAGGTGGCGCCGCGGCTGGCGTCGTGGAGAGCACGCCATGAAACGCAGGGAATTCATCGTGTCGTCGGTGGTTGGGTCGGTGTCGGCGTCGGTGGGCGCCGGTATCGCGGCCGGGTCCAGCGCGTCCAGCGCCGCTCCTGGCACGGAGGCCCACGACGCCGTCCAGTCTGGCGGTGCGGCCACCCGCAAGATCCTGGTTGCCGGCGGCGGCTTCAACACCGCTTTCATCCGCTATATGGCGCAGCTCACCGGAAAACCCAGGCCCAAGCTGCTCTACCTGCCTACGGCCTCGGCGGATTCGCCGGCCGGCATCATCACTTGGTATAAGAACTGCGCGACGCTCAACGTCGAGCCGTCGCACCAGGTGAGCTTCATCGCCAGCACGCAGCAGCCCCGCGACTGGGATGAGGTGCTCCTCTCGGTGGACGGCATCGTCTGCTCTGGTGGCAACACGCTGAACCAGCAGGTGATCTGGAAGGCGCACGGCATCGACCTGATCCTGAAGCAGGCGTGGGACCGGGGCATCGTGCTCGGCGGCGCCAGCGCGGGGTCGCTCTGCTGGTTCGAGGAGGGCACGACCGACTCGCGGCCCAAGGAGCTCTCGACCGTGCAGTGCCTGGGCTTCCTGGCCGGCAGCCACTGTCCGCACTACGACGCGGAGCCGGGGCGCCGGCCGCTCTATCACAAGCTCATCGAATCGGGGCAGATGAAGCCCGGCTACGCCTGTGACAACGACGCGGGCATCTACTTCGAGGGCACCGAAGTGAAGCGGGTCGTCCACACGCGCGCCGAGGCACGGGTCTACTACGTGATGGCGATGAACGGAAAGGCGGTGGAGCGCCGCATGCCGGCCGAGATGATCGCCTGACCGGCGGGAACGACGCACGCCCTATCGTCGGGGCCGACTGCGCCAGCGACCAGTCAGAGCCGCCACGTCTCGTGTG
The DNA here is from genome assembly GCA_031415235.1 of Acidobacteriota bacterium. GTDB lineage: Bacteria > Acidobacteriota > Vicinamibacteria > Vicinamibacterales > UBA2999 > CADEFD01. Next base: position 7,561 of record JANORI010000861.1, read on the forward strand.
ACGAGACGTGCCATCGGCACGACCGATACGTTGGGCGCCAACGCGTACGGTTCATCTCCGGGATAGAGCACCGTGAGGTGCTCCAGTCTCAGGTCGGCCAATGCGATGCGCATCGACGGCGTCACGCTAGGGGCGTCCTGTCGCTTCACTTCGATGCCGTAGCGGCGACCGCCGCGCACGACCAGCAAGTCCAGTTCTGCGCCTTGGTGCGTCGCCCAGAAGTGGGCGGCCTGTGGCTGCAGCACATTGAGCGCCCATTCGATGGCGGCGCCCTCCCACGACGCGCCGACCTTCGGGTGAGACAACAAATCGCGTTGGGTCTCGACACCGAGAAGTCCGTGCAGAATGCCACTGTCGCGCACGTAAACCTTCGGGGCTTTCACCTGTCGCTTCTTCAGGTTCTCGTGCCACGGTTGGAGCTGCCTGATCAGAAACAAACCCGTCAGCAGATCGAGATAGCGCCTTGCCGTTGGCTCCGACACCGCCATCGATCGAGCCGCTTCGGCGCTGTTCCATACGCCGCCGTGATAGTGGGCCACCATCGTCCAGAAACGCAGAAGGGTGTGCGCCGGCATCGTCACGCCGAGCTGCGGAATGTCGCGCTCGACGTAGGTCTGGACGAACTGCCGCCGCCACGCAACGCTCGCGGTCTCTGAAGGCGCCAGCAGCGAGCGCGGGAACCCACCGCGCCTCCACAACGCCGCCAGTCGCTTGATGCCGGCCTCATCCGGCACGAATCCGCCGATGACGATCGTTTCGAGCCGCCCGGCAAGGGACTCAGACGACTGTTGGAGGAGATCGGGGCTGGCGCTGCCCAGAACCAGGAACCTGGCGGGCATCGGCCGCCGATCGGCCAGTACGCGGAGCGCCGGGAACAGGTCGGGCCGGCGCTGTACCTCGTCGATGACGACCAGACCCCGCAGCGCAGCCAACGCCGTCATCGGTTCAGCCAGTCGCGCCAGGCTGCGTGGGTCTTCCAGATCAAAGTAGTTCGGCGAGCTGGCCGACACCAGCGACCGGGCCAGCGTGGTCTTGCCCGACTGGCGGGGACCGACCAACGCCACAACCCGGCCACGTCGCAGGGCGCTGAGCACGTCGCGTCGTCGGCGAGTCCGTAGAATCACCCGAAGATCAATACCATGAAAATCAAACAATGAATGTTAGTTTTTCGTGGCGTATGAACTCACAATCAGAGCGCCATCGCGAGGCCTGAGAGGCGCGCGGCCGGGGGCCATCCACACGGACGCCGGAGGGGCGTCTCTGCTACAGAGTCGTGTCGCGCGTCTCGCGGCTCAGGGCCAGGGCCGCCAGCGACAGCAGCGCCATCGTGCCCAGGTAGTAGCCGACGTACTGCAAGCCGTAGCGGGTGGCCAGCCATGTGGCGATGTACGGCGCCAGCGACGCGCCAACGATGCCCGCCAGGTTGTAGGTGAGCGAGCTGCCGGTGTAGCGCACGTTGGTGGGAAAGAGCTCGGCCAGCACCGTGCCGATAGGGCCGTAGGCCATCCCGACGAGCAGGAAGCCCACCGCCATCATCACCACCGTGCCGACGGTGCCAGAGGTGAAGAGCGGCGCCATCACGAGGCCGAAGAGCGCCATGGCCAGGTTGACGCGCATCAGCAACGCCCGCCGGCCTCGTTCGGCCAGCGCGGCCGACCACGGCACGCCAATCGCGAAGAAGATCACACCAAACAGCTGGATGACGAGGAACTGCTCGCGGGTATAGCCGAGCGCCGTCGTGCCCCACGAGAGCGTGAAGACCGTCGTCAGGTAGAAATTCACAAACACGGACGTCGCAATCAGGGTGCCCAGCACGAGCGGGCCCTTGTGCGCCGTGACCACCGTGAATGCCGGTATTCTCACGCGCTCGTGGCGGTCGATGGCCTTCTGGAACACCGGCGTCTCCGTCAGTGCGAGCCGCACGTAGAGGCCCACGGCCACGAGCACCGCGCTGGCCAGGAACGGCACGCGCCAGCCCCATCCCAAGAACTGCTCGTTCGTGAGCGTGCGCGACAGCACCAGAAAGATGAGCCCGGAACAGAAGAAGCCAATAGGCGCGCCCAGTTGGGGGAACATCCCATACCACGCCCGCTTGCCCGGCGGCGCGTTCTCGGTGGCGAGCAGCACGGCGCCGCCCCATTCGCCGCCCAGGCCCAGGCCTTGCCCGAAGCGGCAGAGCGCCAGCAGCAACGGCGCGGCGATGCCGATGGTCTGATAGGTCGGCACCAGGCCGATGGCCACGGTAGAAAGTCCCATCGTGAGCAAGGCGGCCACGAGCGTGGTCTTGCGGCCCACGCGGTCGCCGAAGTGGCCGAAGAGCGCCGAGCCCACTGGCCGCGCGAGAAACGCAATGGCGAACGTGGCCAGCGAGGCGAGTGTGGCCGTGGCCGGATTCGACGCGGGGAAGAAGAGCGCCGGGAACACCAGCACCGACGCGGTCGCGTAGATGTAGAAGTCAAAGAACTCGATGGCCGTACCCATCAAGCTGGCCAACAGGATCTGGCGGGGCGAGTTCACGGGCCCGGTCACGCCGAGCCACTATAATCTGCCGTCAGGATGTTGCACGAGCAATCCTCGATGGCGCACGTGCACGAGGCCGGCGAGACGAACGCCTGGGCACTCGTGCGCGAGGCTGCCCGTGTGGCCGACACCGTGTCGCGCGCGGCGGTGACTGCGGCGTTCGACCTCGACGACGCGGACACGTTGCGCTCCGTACCGGACGGCGCGGCAGCGGCGCTCATCGAATGGCGGCCGGGGCACGGCTGGGTGCTGGCGATGCCCGCGAGCGACCCTCGCCATGCGCTCGTGGATCTCTACCTGCCGATCTGCAGCGCCACGACGGCCAAGCCGGTCACGGTCGGGCACCTCGGCCAGAGCATCGACGGCTTCATCGCCACGCCCTCCGGCGACTCGCAGTTTGTCACCGGCGAGGAGAACCTGCGGCACATGCACCGGCTGCGCGCGCTCTGCGATGCGGTCATCGTGGGCGCCGGCACGGTCGCCGCGGATGATCCGCAGCTCACCACGCGTCAAGTCGAGGGCCCGAATCCGCTGCGCGTCGTAATCGACCCGATGCGGCGTCTGGCGGCCGACTACAAGGTGTTCCAAGACGGAGTCGCGCCCACCGTCTACGTCTGTCGCAACCGCCACCTGCAGGCCGAGGCGCCGATGGTGGGACAGGCCGAGGTGATGGGCGTGCACGACGGCCCAAGCGGCATGGACCTCGCGGAAGTGATCACGCGGCTGCGCGCCCGCGGCTGCGCCCGCGTCTTCGTGGAGGGCGGGGGCGTGACCGTCTCCGCGTTCCTGGCCGCGCAGCTGCTCGACCGTGTGCAGATTGCCGTGGCGCCGATGATCATCGGGATGGGCCGCCCGGCGCTACGCCTGCCGGCGTCGAACCTGCTCAGCGAATGCGCGCGGCCGAGCCATCGCGTGTTCCGCATGGGCGGCGACATGCTCTTTGACTGCGATCTGCGGGCTGCGGCCATGGACGCACGACCACACGAGACCGGCGTCGCGCGCGTGATCTAGGGTCATGTCCATCGCCCGCCCGCCGCCGAGACTGACTGCCGTCGCCTTCGTGGAAGCCGCGATCGCCGGGGTCTTGCTGCGTTTCGTGGTGGGCCTCGAGCCCGTCTGGTGGCTGGCCTGGACTGCTCCGGCCTTGCTGCTGGTCACGGCGTTCACTGCCGCCGAGCGTTCGTGGCGTGTGCTGACTGCCGTCGCGGTGCTCATCGCCGTGAGCGCCAACGTCCCCTACTACCTGCGCGTGATGCCCGTGCCGGTCGTGCTGCTGGTCACGACCGGGCAGGCGCTGCTGTGGGTGTTCGTGGTGTCCGAGTCACGTCGCGCCGTGCTGCGCTGGCGCACGCCGTGGACCGGGCTGGCCTACCCAGTGTTGTGGGTGGCGGTCGACACGGTGATGGCGGCGGTGCTGCCCGACGGCAACTGGGGCAGTCTCGCTTATACCCAGGCCGACGTGCTGCCCGTGATGCAGACCGCGTCGCTTCTGGGTGTAGCCGGCGTGCTGTTCCTGGTGTCGCTCGTGCCGTCAGCCGTCGCGACCGCCGTCGTACTTGGGCGCCGCACACATCGCATGACTGCGATGCTTGCGGGCACGGCCGCCCTGCTCGCGGCCGCGCTCGCGTTCGGCATCGCGCGGCTCGCGACTCCAGCGCCAGACGCGCCGATCACCAGATTCGGGCTGGCCACCGTGGACGACGCCATTGGCCTCGAGGCGACGGCGCCCTACGTGAATGCCATCCGCGGCCACTACGACACCCACATCGCGGCGCTGGCCTCAGGTGGCGCGCACGTGGTGCTGCTGCCCGAGAAGATTGCCGTGGCGTCCGAGGGCGATGCCGCCGTGTGGCAGTCGCACCTGGCCGATCAGGCGAAAACCCACGGCGTATGGCTAAGCGCCGGGATGGCCGTGCAGACGCCCGACGGCATCGTGAACGACGCCTGGCTGTTCACGCCCCAGGGGGTGCTGGACGCCTCGTACCGCAAGCAGTTCATGGCGCCGCCCGAGCGAGGCTATCTGCCCGGGCGCGACTACGTCGTGCGCCAGGTCGAGGGCGCGCGCTACGGAATCGCGATCTGCAAGGACATGCACTTTGCAAGTGTGGGTCGCGCCTACGGGCAACGGCAGACCGCGGTGATGCTCGTGCCCGCGTGGGATTTCACTGTCGACCGCTGGCTGGGCGCGCGCATGACGGCGGTGCGTGGCATCGAGAATGGCTACCTGGTCGTGCGGGCCGCGCGCGACGGACAGATGACGGTCACCGATGCGCACGGGCGCATCCTGGCGGAGCAAGACAGTGGCGCGATGCCCGGCCGGCGTATGCGCGTGGACACGCGTGTGCCGGCGCCAGTGGCGACGCTCTTTACGCGCGTGGGCAATGTGCTGGGATGGGCGTGCGTAGCCGCGGCGGGGCTGCTGGTCTGGCGCACCCGCGTGGGCCGCGGACGCTCACACGAGATAGCGATCGCGCGGCCGGGCGGTGAGGTCCACGTGCCCCACGCGCAGGCGTGACTGTCCCTTGTCGATGTGGGTCTGACGCCGCCTGCGCCAGCCCTCGATGGCGACGGCCTCGTCAGGCGCCATGGCCGTTGCGGCGCTGGCCCAGCCGTCCACGAGCTGACGCTGCAGCTCACGCATGTCGGGCGTCAGCATCCAATCGCTTGGCGCCACCTGCACCGCGTAGCCCTCCGCGCGAAAGCAGGCCTCGGCCACGCGGGCCGCGTCCGGACCCAGCGCAGGACCGAAGCCTTTCTCGCCGAGCTGATGCTGATTCACGAGCGCGCGGACGCGCTCATCGACAGCATCCACCGGATCGCCCGCGATGCGTCCGTCGTAGGTCAGCGCGAAGAGCACGGCCACGCCGGCCTCGCGGCAGCGGCGCGCGAGCGCGCGCAGCCAGTCTTCCGACACCAGGTCGAGCAGCGCCGATGCCGTGACCAGCGCGCAACCCTCGAGCGACACTGTGTCGAGCGCGGTCAGGTCTCCGCTGCGCACATCAAACGATCGCCCCGCGGCCTGGCCGAGCGGCGTCAGCAGGCGCCAGGCCTGCGCCAGCAGGGCCGGGTCGTGGTCCACAAGCGTCCAGTGCTGGATGTGCGGCGCGAGCGGCATCAGATAGCGCACGTTCGAGCCGGTGCCGGCGGCCAGGTCCACGGCGCGCGTGGCCGGTCGGCCGACCAGGGCCGCGGCGATTGCGGCGGTCAGTGCGCGTGGACGACCGGCGTGGTCGGCCGGCTCGCGCAAGGCGAGCCAGTCAGCGCTGAACGAGTCCATTGCCAGCAAACCTCGTGAGCGCGTCGGCCATGGCCCGCGCGGAATCCGGCCAGCGCGGCAGCGTGTCGCGCCGCCGCCGCGCCCCTTCGGCGAGCCGCTCTCGCAAGTCCCAGTCGGGCGACAGCAGGAGGCCGAGGTTGTAGGTCCACCCGACGACGTGATCGTGCTGCAAGAGCACGCCTGAGTCGCGCCCGACGAGCTCGGGAATCGCGCCGGTGTAGGTACTGACCACCGGCAGCCCGCGCGCGACGGCTTCGGCGACGGCCATGCCATAGCCTTCGTGGCGAGTGGCCAACACGAACAGGTCGGCGCGGTCGTAGGCCTCCGCCAGCGCCACGGCGTCGAGGTCGCCCACCAGCGTGACGCGTTCGGTGAGCGCTGACGCGCGCAGCCGTTCACGCAGCGCCGCGGCTGTCGACGGCGACAGCGTGTCGCTGCCGGCGCAGGTGAGATGCCACTGCAGATGCCGCAACCGGGCCAGGGCGGCAACGAGCACGTCGTGTCCCTTGCGCGGGACCAGCGAGGCCACGCACAGCAGCTCCACAGGTGCACGCGAGGTCGCGTTGCCAACCGCGCTCGTCGCGCCGCCGTCGTCGAAGCCGCGCGTGCCTCGGGCAAGCGGCGCGGGCGCCGTGCCCGGCATCACCACCGCGATTCGGCCGGCCTCCACGCCGAAGGCCGCGAGTCGTTCCGCGGTGGCCTGACTGGTCACCACCACACCACGCGTGGCGGCCAGCGCGCGCCGCTCGCTGGCCATCAACATCTGCGCGGCCCGGGTCTCGAGGCCGGTTTCGTCGGCGAGCGGATGATGCACAAGGCCGACGAACCTCAGCCGTTGCGCCTCAGCCTCGGCCTCCTCGGGCATCGCGCCAAAGGCCAGCCCGTCGGCCAACACAAGCATGCCGTCGGGCAGCACGGCCAGAGCTCGCTCGGCGTGCGCACGCGCCTCTGGCGTGGGAGACGGGAAGGTCTGGTCGAGCAACAGAATCTCTACCTGCCATCCGAGCACTCGCAGCCCCGCGACGATCTCGCGGTCGTAGCCGTAGCCGCCGGTGCGCAGGTGGAGGTCCCCCGGCACGAGCAGGGTCACCGAAGGCGGTGAGCCGGCGGGTGCCACGGGGGTGTCGGGCATCGGGCGCCGGCTACTTCCCCAACCTGCCTTCGTAGGCCGCCGACGCCACGTGCGATTCGGCCAGGCTCACGCGCGCCCGCTCGATGCCGTGCGCGCCGGGACCCAGTTGGCCTGCGCAAATCGCTGCGTCGAAACGGTCGAAGATCACGCGAGCCAGGAACTCGGTGGTGGTGTTCCTGCCGGTGAACTCCGGCAGCTCGTCGAGATTCTTGAAGTTGAACGCGGCCAACACCTCGCCGAGTACGGTCGTGGCCAAACCGATGTCGACCACGATGCCGTCGTCGTCGAGCTCGGGACGGTGGAACTCCACGTCCACGACGTAGGTGGCGCCGTGCAGGGCCTGCGCGGGGCCGAAGACGGCGCCGCGGAAGCTGTGGGCGATCATGAAGTGGCCACGAACGAGCACGCTATACATACATGGAACCAGGTTCTGTGGAGAGCGCCTGACCTCAGGAAGGAACGTCGCCGCCAGCAGCATATCGCACGCGATGGCACAGCGCCCGGCTGCGATCGCTCGTCAGCAACGGCATCAGGCCGGGCAGTTCGTCGAGCGAGCACTCGCTTGTGATGAGCGCGTCGAGCGCGGGATCGGCCAGCAGCGCCAGCGCCGCGCCGAGCCGTCGCGCATGGGTCCAGCGCGCGCGCCGATCGGCCGGCACGTGCCCGACCTGCGACGACTTCAGCGTGAGGCGCTGCGCGTGGAACGCCTTCCCGAGCGCCGCGGTCACGGGCCGGTCGCCGTACCAGCTGAGCTCAACCACGGTGGCCTCGAAGCCCGCGAGCGACAAGGCCACGTCGAGACCCGCGGGCGAGCCACTTGCGTGAATGACGACGTCGCGCGCGTCGGCCGCGTGTGACGGCAGGGCGAAGCCCACACCGAGATGCCGGGCGATCGCCTCGCGATCCGCCGCGACATCCACGAGCTGCACGTCACAGCCAGGAATCCGTCCCGCGAGCCACGTCGTCAGGCAGCCCACCGTTCCACCGCCGACCACTGTGACGCGGTCGCCCGGCAACACACGCGCGTCCCAGATGCCGTTGAGCGCCGTCTCCATGTTGGCAGCGAGCACCGCGCGTCCGCCCGGCACGTCGTCGGGCACGACTGTCACGGCCGAGGCCGGCACGACATACCCGGACTGGTGCGGGAACAGGCAAAAGACGGTGCGTCCCTCAAGGTGCATGGGCCCGGATTCCACCTGGCCCACGCTGGCATAGCCGTACTTCACGGCGCCGGGGAAGTCGCCCGCCTGAAATGGCGCGCGCATCCGCTGATACTCTTCGGACGGGACGCGACCGTGAAACACGAGCGATTCGGTGCCGCGGCTGACGCCGCTGAAAAGCGTACGCACCACCACGTCGTCGGGGGTGGGGCTGGGCAGCGCTTCGTCGCGGATCTCGCCGCGTCCGGGCGCCACGGTCCAGAACGCGCGAGCGTCACGGGTCATGAGCGCCTTCAGCATAGCGTGGGCGGTCGCGCATGACGCCGTCGCCCGGGTCGACGGCCGTGCTTGGACGCGCGGCGCTGATGGCGGCTCTCGGGGTCGGGGCGGTCACGGTGCTGGCCCGGGGCATCCAGCCCCCGCTGTTGCTGAGCGCGGCGTTCTCCGCCCGGGTCGGCCTCATCGCCACCGCCGTATTCTTCGTGGCCGTGGTGGGTCTGCGCGGTCATCACCCCTTCCCTCGCGTCGGTCCGGCCAACCTCGTGACTGGCACCCGCGCGCTGCTGGTCGCGCTGCTTGCGGGCGTGGCGCTCGAGCCCACGGCTGGCGCGGTCGGATGGTGGGTCGTGGCGACGGCGGCAATCGCCGCCTCGCTGGATCTGGCGGATGGCTGGCTCGCGCGGCGCACCGGCCTGGCAAGTGCCTTTGGCGCGCGCTTCGACATGGAGGTCGACGCGTTGCTGATCCTGGTCTTGTCGGTACTCGTCTGGCGCCAGGACACGGCCCGGGGGTGGGTGATGGCCTCGGGCCTCATGCGCTACGCGTATATGGCCGCCGCGCTGGTGCTGGCGTGGATGAATCGCGCGCTGCCCCAGAGCCGCCGCCGTCAAGCCGTCTGCGTCGTGCAGATTGCCGCGCTCATCGCGGCCCTGGCGCCAGTCACGCCCTCGCCCGCCGCCCTCGCCCTGGCTGCTGGATCGTTGGCGCTGCTCACGTGGTCGTTCTCGGTGGACGTCGCCTGGCTGTTTGCCACGCGCCGGTCGTGACACCGGCGCAGCGGCCGGTCGTGGCGTCTCCTGAAGGCGAAATCTGAGCACCACCTGCCATGGCGGCCCTCCGTGGCCTCGGAGGCACTTCATTCCGCGCGGCCGGCCGCCGCGCCGAACACAGCCCTCAGTGTTGGCTAGACCGACGTGAGCTGGTGGCCCAGCTTGTCCTTCTTGGTCGTCAGGTAGCGGCGGTTCGCCTCCGACACCGCGACCTCAATTGGCACGCGCTCGTTGATGACCAGCATGTCGCCGGTGACGCCTTCGAGCTTCTTCGGGTTGTTGCTCATGAGCCGCAGCGAGCGCACGCCAAGCAGTTTGAACATGTGCACCGCCGAGGCGTAGTCGCGCGAGTCGGCCGGGAAGC